>NZ_JBBIAR010000076.1:0-44826 GCF_054185165.1 Bradyrhizobium sp. UFLA05-109
GGTTTCACCTCCTTCCGTCGCCATCAGGTCGTGAGCGCCCAAACATGCGTCGGTCAATGCTCGCGAGAAGGTCCACATCTGTATCGTAGAGCTCCAGCACGACACCGCACCCAGGACAGCGAGGACTTCGATGACGCGACCGGCGACGGCCGCGATGTTCTCCGTCCGCGTCCCGGTGAGGCCGGGCATCGACCACTCCATCATCAGCGTCGCGAGCTCGTTTCGGCGGTAGCAATCATGGTCACAGTACCGGCGCTGCGTCCGCGCATGCCGGATATAGCCGGGTTGGAGCGGTTGCGAGCAGGTGCTACACGCGGCCTCGCGCGACGGCGGCTCGTGATTGACCACCACGAACTTCATGAGGCCGCCCTCGCGCGCTCCTGCCGCTCCGCCCCGTCCTGACGAGACAGCGCGTAGCATTCATAGTCGCAATAGGGCAGACGCGTCCCGATCTCGCGGAGATAGCTGCCGCTGCCGCCGATGCGCTCGCAGCACTGCAGGCACCAGGTCTGCCGGAACGGAGTTCTGTCGTTGACCAACACGAAGGCGAACCTCATGTGGCACCTCCCAATGCGAAGCAGTAGACGGTATCCAGCGGGGATAGCGCGGGAGGCGGCGCGCAAAGATGGTTGCGGCCATCCGGGTTGTCCCTGTTCCGCTCTACCTTCTGGGCAGGGACCGGGATGTATTTGCCGTCCTCCCTGCGACGCGCATAAAGCTTGCCGTCTTCGTACCTGATCTCGGTCGGGTAACAGTCCGCGCTGTTGCAGCAGCTGAGCGCCGGATTATCCGGCATGTGCCAGGTCGAATAGAACTTTTCGTGCAGAGCCTGATCCTCAGATGGATGCTGGCGATGGCCCGCCCCTTGCCCAACCTCCTGCGCCTGGACCATCGCAGTGAGTCCAAGGAGGAGAACGCCCGATAAGAGAAGCTTGCACGATGGGTTCACACGCAGCCTCATGGATCAGAATTTCTGTACGGCCAACCTGTCCGGTTGCTTCACGCCACCCGAGCTCGGAACAGCCAATGGCGGTCGCGTTCGCTGCGCGTACGGAAACGATCGAGGCACTTCTTGGAACAGAGCGCAGTTCGCCAGGAGTAGTATCGGATCAAGCCAAACTGCCTGTTACAGACCGCACAGCTCTGATCTGAAAGACGGCGCTCAGACTGATCGGACTTATCGCACATCGTTCTCTCCCTCGTTCGTTGACCTGCTCCCTTCTCTAGACAGCAGACGCGTAGTGGATCGCGGGAATCGCCGTTTCGTCATCGCAGCACGCACGGATGAAGCGCGGCGTAAGCCTCGTAGTGGTCCGCCAGATCCTGCGGAACGTACGGGCGGCGGGCGCAGAGCTTCACTCTCATGGCGACATCCCGAGCAACGCAGCGGCTTGGCCTTTCGTCCTGCGCCCGTCGGTGAGACCGCTTGAACCCTGCGCTTGAGACCCGGTTCTTTCACGATCGCCGCCAGCGGCAGCACCATCGACCCTTCCCGATTGGTCATGAAGCTAGTCCGTCAGCCACGACGTTCTCAATTGTACGGAGGTAAATGACCGACATGACTAGGGATGTGCGAGCTATACCTAGGTTTGTCCCGTAGTCGCCCGGGGGGTTTCAGCCAGAACTTGTCGCAACGAGACGGCGCACGATGCGCCGATTGCACGGCTGCCGCGAATCGCTTGGCCAGCGCAGCCGCGCTTGGTTCGCGGTGAGCAGCATCGCGAGCCACAAGTGCGAGGGCGACGTCGTCCCGTCGCAATCGACCCGACTTTGGTCGGGGGGAATTGCCGACGTTATTGCAACGTGGTCTACTTGTGTTGACCGCAGAGATGAGCCGAGACTGTCTGCGATGAAGCCTGGCCAGACAGCACAACTCTGGAAGTTAGCAGCGCAATTCGTCCTCGGTTGCGTCGTGCTGGCGCTGGTGACCGCGGCCTGTTTTTTCCTCCAGATCGGGCTCGCCGCGACCGCGTTCTGTTATCTCGTGGTGGTCCTGCTGTTCGCACTCATGGACAGCTTCCTGGCCTCTGGTATCCTCACTCTCCTTGCCGTTGCCGCGCTCGACTTTTTCTCTGCCCCGCCCCTCTTTGATTTCCGCATCTCCAATCCGCAGGATCGCCTGGTGATCGCTCCGTTCCTTTTCGCCTGCCTGATCGGATCGGGATTGATCCAGCAGGCCCGCAGCGAACGGCAGGCTGGCCGCGTCAAGCCGAGCCTCAAGTCCAGCGATGCCGATTTGCGCGAGGCCGTGAAGCAATGGCAGCAGGTGTTCGAGCACAACCCGGTCATGTATTTCATGGTCGATCCCGCCGGAACCGTGGTGAACGTGAACACCTTCGGAGCCGCGCAGCTGGGCTATGCGACCGTGGAGCTGATCGGCCAATCGGTGCTCGGTGTGTTCTTCGAGGAAGACCGCAACTTCGTCCGCCAGTGCGTTGCGCTGTGCCTTGGGACCGTCGGTCAGTCACACACCTGGGAAATCCGGAAGGTGCGCAAGGACGGCTCGGTTCTGTGGGTACGCGAGAACGCCAAGGCCATGCTGCAGGCCGATGGCAAGCAGATCGTGCTGGTCGCCTGCGAGAACATCACCGAGCGCAAGGAAACGGAGAATGCGCTTCGACAGAGCGAGGCTTACCTCGCCCAGGCGCAGGAATTGAGCCACACGGGAAGCTTCGGCTGGAAGGCCGCGACCGGCGAGATCACCTGGTCGAAGGAGACGTATCGCATCTTCCAATGCGACGAGGCTGAGAAGCCCACGTTCGCCTTCATGCTCCAGCGTATCCATCCGGATGACCGGCTCGCGGTGCGGCGAACCACGGGGCGCGCGATGCGCGAGGGGCACGACTACGATCACGAATACCGGCTCGTGATGCCCGACGGTTCCGTGAAATATGTCCGTGCGGTGGCCCGAGCCCTGCGAGGTGCCAATGGCAGCGTGGAGTTCGTTGGTTCAGTCTCCGACATCACTGCGGCGAAGGAGGCAGAAAAAAAATTTCGTGAGAGCGAGCAACGCTTCCGCGACTATGCCGAAACTGCGTCCGACTGGTTCTGGGAGACTGGGCCCGACCATCGCGTCACCCGCGTCTCCGAACATCCCGAGACGGCCGGCATGGCCCCTTTCTGGGCGGTCGGGCTCACGCGTTGGGACATTGCTCCCGATGCCGCGCTCCAACCGGAGAAGTGGCAGCAGCATCGGGAGGCCCTCGACGCGCACGCTCCGTTTCGCGACCTCGTGTATCGGAGCAAGGACCGGAACGGACAGCCGACCTATGTTCGCACCAGCGGCAAGCCGTTCTTCGACGCCAACGGCAATTTCCTCGGCTATCGCGGCGTCTGCACCGATGTGACTGCAGACATCCGCGCCGACCAGGCCGAACAGGCGCTCCGCAAGGCGCAGACCGAGCTCGCCCACGTGACGCGCGTAACGACGCTCGGCGAGCTGACCGCCTCGATTGCTCACGAGCTCAATCAGCCCCTCGCCGCCGTGATGGCCAATGCCGACGCGTGCATCGGTTGGCTGCAGCGCAGTCCTCCCGACCTGAAAGGGGCACGCCGCTCGGTGGAATGGATCATCGAAGATGGCAACCGTGCCAGCGAGGTGATCCGTCACGTCCGGGCACTTGCCAAGAGAACCGACATCGAGATGGTCCCGCTCGACGTCAACCGGGTCGTTCGCGAGGCCGTTGCCCTCGTTCAGCGCGAGATGGCCGCCCACGCCGTATCGGTGCGAATGGAGTTGAGATCGGTACTGCCCAACATTTTTGGCGACCGAATCCAGTTACAACAGGTGCTGATCAACCTGATCATGAATGGGATCGAAGCGATGGAAGGCGTCACGGACCGCCCGCGCGAGCTGGTGATCCGCTCCTGTCCTGATAAGAACGAATCAGTGCTGGTGAGCGTGACGGACGGTGGAGTCGGCATTTCTGCCGATACGATCGATCGCCTGTTCACACCGTTCTTCACCACCAAATCCAGCGGCCTGGGCATGGGACTGTCGATCTGCCGTTCCATCGTCGAGGCCCACGGCGGACGACTTTCGGCCTCACCCAATGACGGGCGCGGCGCGACGTTTCAGATCACCCTGCCCCTGCATCAGAAGGAAGTGTCGTGACCGAGCGCCCCACGCCCTCCTTGCCGCAGGCGGATAACAATGAGCCGATCGTCCTGGTCGTCGACGATGACCCGTCGGTGCGCCGGGCGCTTGTCAATCTCTTTGAATCGGTAGGCCTCAGGGTCGCGGCGTTCGGCTCGGCGGCGGAGATCCTGCAAAGCAAGCCGCCGGAGGTTGCCAGCTGTCTGGTGCTCGACATCCGCCTGCCGGGGCTGAGCGGCCTTGACCTGCAGGCCGATCTCGCCAAGGCAAACATCCACACGCCCATCATCTTCATCACCGGCCATGGCGATATTCCCATGACCGTCCGGGCCATGAAGAGCGGCGCGGTCGACTTCCTGACCAAGCCGGTGCGCGACCAGGACATGCTGGACGCAGTCCAGGCCGCGATCGAGCGCGATCGCAAGCGCCGCGAGATCGAGAAAACGGTGTCGAACGTCAGGTCCCGCTTCGAGTCGCTGACCCCGCGGGAACGGGACGTGCTGTCCCTGGTCGCGTCTGGCATGATGAACAAGCACGTGGCCGCCGAACTCGGATTGGCCGAAATAACCGTCAAGATCTATCGCGGCCAGATCATGCGGAAGATGGGTGCCAAGTCGCTGGCCGAGCTGGTAAAAATGAATGAGGCACTCGGCATCCAGCACGCCAGGCGGGACGAACAAACCTAAGTATGAGTTCCAAATCTCGCTTGATGGGCCCACCTTGGCTCCCGGCCGGTATGCGACGGCAAGCAGCTCGGGAGCGGACGTCTTGTCAGCGCCTTCAGTGATTTCGGTGCTCGACGATGATCCCTATGTGCGGGCCGCGATCGACAATCTTCTGGCATCGCGCGGATATGTCGTCCACACATTCGCCTCGGCTGAAGAATTCCTGGGCTCGACCGATCTGAACGGCGCCAGCTGCGTGATCGCGGACGTGCAGATGCCAGTCATGTCTGGCATCGACCTCTTGATGCAGATGCGTACCCAGGGCTCGGCCACGCCGTTCATATTCATTACGGCCTTTCCGGATGAGAGCGTGCGCACACGTGCCCTGAGGGCCGGTGCACTCTGCTTCCTTGGCAAGCCGTTCGTCGCCTCCGAGCTGATGCAATGCCTGGAGATGGCGTTGGGAGGACGGGGAGATACTACGGCGTGATTTCCATCCTCATGGTGAGGACGCTGCGGAGCGGCCGTCTCGAACCAGGTCGGAACATGAGACAGCACGCTCGAGCCCCGTCTCAATCCACCTTGATGTCGGCCGCCCTGATGATCGGCCACCATTTTGCGATCTCGGCCTTCTGCCGCGCGCCGAGCGCTGCGGGGGTGAGCTGGTCGTTCGGCGGCATTTCGAGGCCGAGATTTTCCATCTGCTTCTTCACGGCGGCATCGCCGAGCGCCTCCACTACCGCGGCGTTGAGCCTCGATACGATCTCCTGCGGCGTGCCCTTGGGCACCCATAGGCCCGACCACAGCGTCATCTGAAAGCCCTTCAGTCCGGCCTCATCGGCGGTCGGGATTTCGGGCGCGGACGCCAGGCGCTTGTCGTCGCTGATCGCATAGGCACGGATGGTGCCGGCGCGGACCTGGTTGATGGAGTTGGAGGTCTGGTCGACGATGATGTCGATCTGGCCGGCGATGAGGTCGTTCAGCGCCGGCCCCGTGCCGCGATAGGGTACATATTGCAGCTTGATGCCGGAGACGCTCTCGAAATAAACGCCGGCGATGTGGCTGCCGGAGCCCGCGCCGGCCGTGCCCGCGGTCGCGGGCGCCGGACGCGCCTTCAGCCAGGCGAGCAGCTCTGTTAGCGATGTCGCCGGCACGGCGTTCTTGCTGACGACGATCATGGGATTGCTCGGCAACAGCACCACCGGCTCGAGATCGGCGACGAGATCGTAAGGGAGCTTGTAGACCGCTCCGTTGGCCACGTGGGTGCCAAGATGGCCGAACGAGATGGTGTAGCCGTCAGGAGCGGAATGCACGGCGCGCCCCACCCCGATCGAGCCGCCGGCGCCGGTGACGTTCTCGACCACCACAGCCTGGCCGAGGCTCGCCCGCATGCGCTCGGCGAGCACGCGCGCCATCGCGTCCGAAGGCCCGCCGGCCGCGAACGGCACGATGATGGTGATGGGACGCGAGGGGTAGCTGTCTGCACGCGCGCCCGAAGTGAATCCAAGACCCGCGACGAGCAGCGCCAAAAGCAATTTACGCATCATGCCTCCTCACCTCCGCCCGAACTTTGGCTTGCGCGGCAGCGCCGCGTCTTTTGATTTGAGCAGAGCAATATCACGCTCTTGGCATTAGACACATCGTTGCGAATTACGTAATTCGTCGCGGCCCGCAGCATGAGGCTGGGGCGGGATGGTGCTTGGGAATGTCGCAGGCCCTTCTTGGCCGGCGCGATATGATCACAAGCTCATGACGACGGCACCGATAACGCCGCCCTACGCACCGCTTCTGCGGTGGATTCACTGGACCACTGCCGTCCTGTTCATCATAGCAATGCTGATCGGCTTCTATTGCGGCCTGCAGCAGCCGGGCACCTCGCCGCGCCGCGAATTGCTCGAAGTGCACAAATCGCTTGGCGAGACGCTATTTGTCCTGACGATGCTGCGACTGCTGGTTCGCGCCGCGACCAAGGCGCCGCCGCAGCCGGGTACGTCAAGCGCGCTCGTCCGGCTCGCGGCCGGATTGAACCATATCGTGCTCTATGCCCTGCTCGTTGCGATGCCGGTCACCGGATATTTGTTCTCATCAGCCGGCGGATACCGACTGAAATATTTCGGGACACTCGACCTGCCGCGCCTGTTCGCCGGCAATCAGGTCGTCGCGCATCTCGGCGAAGCCGTCCACGGCCTGCTTGCCTGGCTCGTCTACGCCACGGTCGCCGCGCATATCGGCGCGACGATCTGGCACGCCATCGTCAAAAGGGACGACACGCTGGCGCGCATGTTGCCGCCCCGCTCCGCGACACGATCCGTCCACGACCGAACCTGATCGGCTCGGACGAACTGTCAGAACTGCGAGAAGTCGATCGGCTTGTGGCGGTCGAGTGTGCGGGTGACCGGCGGCAGCGGATATTTCAGGCCGCTCGCACAGTTGAACAGCATCACGCGATCATTCTTGGTGACACGGCCGTCGGCAAGGCTCTGCGTGTATGCGGCGTAAGTCGCGGCACCCTCGGGGCACAAGAGCAGCCCCTCCTCGCGAGCGACCTCGCTCAACGCCGATGAAATCTTGTCGTCATCGACCGCGATGGCAAAGCCCTTGCTCTCGCGCACGGCGCGCAGGATCAGGAAATCGCCGATCGCCTGCGGTACGCGAATGCCCGAGGCGATCGTGTGGGCGTCCTCCCAGCGCGCCGCATGCTCGGTGCCTTCCTCATAGGCGCGCACCATCGGCGCACAGCCCGACGCCTGCACCGCAACCATGCGCGGGCGCTTCGACCCGATGAAGCCGATCTTCTCGAGCTCATCAAAGGCCTTCCACATGCCGATCAGGCCGGTGCCACCACCGGTCGGATAGAAAATCACGTCGGGTACGTCCCAGCCGAGTTGCTCGGCAAGCTCCAGCCCCATCGTCTTCTTGCCCTCGATCCGGTACGGCTCCTTCAGCGTGGAGGTGTCGAACCAGCCGACCTTCGCCTTGCCCTCGCCGACGATCTTGCCGCAATCGTCGATATAGCCGTTGACGCGATAGACGGTCGCGCCCTGGAGCTCGATCTCACTGACGTTCACCTCCGGTGTATCGGCCGGGCAGAAGATCGTGGTCTTGATGCCGCAGGAGGTCGCGTAAGCAGCGAGCGCAGCGCCGGCGTTGCCGTTGGTCGGCATTGCCATGTGATTGATGCCGAGCGCCTTGCCCATCGACACCGCCATGACGAGGCCGCGCGCCTTGAACGAGCCGGTCGGGAGGCGGCCTTCATCTTTCACGATGATCTCGCCGCCGCCGAGCTTTTGCGACAATTTTGGCAGCCGGATCAACGGCGTCGTGACCTCGCCGAGCGAGACGATGTCCTTGCACTTGCGCACCGGCAGCAGCTCGCGGTAGCGCCACATGTCGGCGGGACGCTGGCTCAGTGCATCCTTGGTCAGCGCCTTCTTCACGCCTGCGAGGTCGTAGCGCACGAGGAGCGGCTTGCCGGCCTTCGACAGATTGTGAACCTGGTCGGCCGGATAGTGATCGCCCTCCATCGCGCATTCGAGATGCGTGACGAAGGTCGGGCGCTCGATGGTGAGGTTGTCGTTGTCGTGCACGGGTTTCTCCCTCTTGTTGTTTTGTTCTCTATTTCAATCCGCAGTTCGCTCTTGTCATTGCGAGGAGCGAAGCGACGAAGCAATCCAGACTATTTCCGCGGATAGACTCTGGATTGCTTCGCTTCGCTCCAATGACGGCGGCTGTCAGATATTCAGGACGCGCCCATACGCATCCAGCACAGCTTCCTTCATCATTTCCGACAGCGTCGGATGCGGGAAGACCGTGTGCATCAGCTCTTCCTCGGTCGTCTCGAGGTTCATCGCGACGACGTAGCCCTGGATCAGCTCAGTAACCTCCGCGCCGATCATGTGGGCGCCGAGAAGCTGTCCGGTCTTCTTGTCGAAGATCACCTTGACGAGGCCCTGGTCCTCGCCGAGCGCGATCGCCTTGCCGTTGCCGACGAAGGGGAAGCGACCGACGCGGATTTCGCGGCCGCTCTCCTTGGCCTTGGCTTCGGTCAGGCCGACGGATGCGACCTGCGGATGGCAATAGGTGCAGCCCGGGATCATGTTCTTGTCCATGGCGTGCGGATGCAGGCCCTTGATCGCCTCGACACAGATCACACCCTCATGCTCCGCCTTGTGCGCCAGCATGGGGGGACCTGCGACGTCGCCGATCGCGTAAATGCCGGGCACGTTGGTCTTGCCGTAGCCGTCGATCACGATGCAGCCGCGGTCGGTTTTGACACCGAGCTTTTCGAGGCCGAGATTCTCGATATTGCCGACGACGCCGACGGCGGAGATCACGCGTTCGAACTCGGTCGTGACAGGCTTGCCCTTGCCGTCGTCGATGGTGGCGATGACGCTGTCGGCCTTCTTCTCGAGCTTGGTGACCTTCGTCGAGGACATAATCTTGATGCCCATCTTCTCGAAGCGCTTTCGCGCAAGGCCCGCGATCTCGGCGTCCTCGACCGGCAGGATCTGCGGCAGCACCTCGACCACGGTGACGTCCGAGCCCATAGTGTGGAAGAAGGACGCGAACTCGATGCCGATGGCGCCCGAGCCGACCACCAGCAGCGACTTCGGGATACGCTCCGGGATCATGGCCTCGAAATAGGTCCAGACCAGCTTCTTGTCGGGCTCGAGCCCCGGCAGCACGCGCGGCCGCGCGCCGGTCGCGATGATGATGTGCTTGGCCTGATAGGTCCCCTCGCCCAGCGTGCCCTTCGGCCCCTCGACGTCGGACTTCTTCACAGTGACCTTGCCGGGCGCATCGATCGAGGCGGCGCCCCAGATGACGCTGATCTTGTTCTTCTTCATCAGGAAGCCGACGCCGTCATTGAGCCGCTTCGAGACGCCGCGCGAGCGCTGCACCACCGCCTTCGGATCGAACGAGACCTTCTCCGCCGACAGGCCGTAATCCTTGGCATGCTGCATGTAGTGATAGATCTCGGCCGAGCGCAGCAGCGCCTTGGTCGGGATGCAGCCCCAGTTCAGGCAGATGCCGCCGAGATAAGACTTTTCGACGATCGCCGTCTTGAGACCGAGTTGCGCGGCGCGGATCGCGGTGACGTAGCCGCCGGGACCGGAGCCGATGATGATGACGTCGAAAGATGTGTCGGCCATGCTCTATGCTCGTTCCCATCGTTCAACCGGCCTAGATATTCTAGCTCGTCATTGCGAGGAGCTCTTGCGACGAAGCAATCCAGTCTGCCGGTCACGTTCTGGATTGCTTCGCTTCGCTCGCAATGACGATGCGAATTCGCTTCGTCACACCATCATCATGACGGGATTTTCGATCAGCTGTTTGAACGCGCCGATCAGCTCGGCGCCGAGCGCGCCATCGATGGCACGGTGATCGCAGGACAGCGTCACGCTCATCATCTGCGCGATCTCGATCTTGCCGCCCCGCACGACGGGCCGCTCCTCGCTGGTGCCGACCGCAAGGATGGTCGCATGCGGCGGGTTGATCACCGCGGTGAAGTCCTTGATGCCGAACATGCCGAGGTTCGAGACGGCAGTGGTGCCGCCCTGGTATTCCTCCGGCTTCAGCTTGCGCGAGCGGGCGCGGGTCGCAAAATCCTTCATCTCGTTGGAGATGGTCGAGAGCGTCTTGGTCTCGGCCTTGCGGATGATCGGCGTGATCAGGCCACCGGGCATCGCCACTGCGACGCCGACGTCGGAATGGTGGTGCTTGACCATGCCGGACTCGGTCCAGCTCACATTGCAATTCGGGATCTTCTGTAATGCGACCGCCATCGCCTTGATGACGAAGTCGTTGACGGAGATCTTGTAGAGCGGCTTCTTCTCCTTGTCCTTCGGAGCTGCCGCGTTGATCTCCTCGCGCGCGACCAGCAGCTTGCCGATGTCGCAGTCGATGGTGAGATAGAAGTGCGGGACGTTCTGGATCGACGCGGTCAGGCGCTGCGCGATGGTGCGGCGCATGCCGTCATGCGGGACGATGTCATAGGAGCCCGGCTCGAACAGCGCCAGGATCTGCTTATCCGACATGGTCGGCGCGATCGAGGGCGCTCCTGACGGAGCTGCTGCCGGCGCTTTCAGGCCCTTGCCGGACTGGGCCTGCTCGACGTCGCGTGCGACCACGCGGCCGTGCGGACCGGTGCCGGTGATCATCGCAATCTGGATGCCAGCGTCCTTGGCAAGGCGCCGCGCCAGCGGCGAGGAGAACACGCGGCCTCCCTGGCCATTGGTCTGCGCGGCCGGTGCGGCGGCCTGTGGCGCAGGAGCTGCAGCCGGTGCCGTCTTCGGCGCAGCCGGTGCGGGCGCCGGAGCCGGCGCAGCAGCCGGAGCTTCCGCAGCTTTCGGCGGCCCAGCCGACGCAGCCGGCTTGGCGGCGCCGGCAGCCTTCACGTCCTCGCCTTCGCCAGCGAGCACTGCGATCACGTCGTTGACCGGCACGTCCTGGGTGCCCTCGGGCACGAGGATCTTTGCGATCGTGCCTTCGTCGATCGCCTCGACCTCCATGGTGGCCTTGTCGGTCTCGATCTCGGCGATGACATCGCCGGATTTGACCTTGTCGCCCTCTTTCTTCAGCCACTTGGCGAGGTTGCCCTTCTCCATCGTCGGCGAAAGAGCGGGCATCAGGATGTTGATGGGCATGCTGACCTCACGAAGAACTTCTCAAAACGTCGTCTTCCGACCCACCGGAAGACGAACTGACCAGGATTAGTTGCCGATGTCGCCCTGCCACAGGCGCTCATTGGCGGGATTGGAATGCCACGTCGTCATCATGGCGGTAGAGCAGTCGTCGGCAAGATCGATCCTGGGGGATGCCGAACTTGTCGAGAAAGTCCTTGGAGCCGGGAAGGCCTCGGCCTCGCCAATCGCCTTCCGCATGAAATCGTCGTGATAGGATTCGACCGCCACGCTCAGTGCCCCTTCTGCCCGCGCGGCGTCGTGGTGCCCATGTCGGTCGGACGCTCGATCTCGGCCTCGAACATGTCGAGGATTCGGCCCAGCGCCTCTTCCTCGCTCATCTCGCTCTCGCGCGCATAGGCGCGCGCGGCGTGGCGGGCGAGATCGACCAGCAGGAGGCCCCACATGTCGGGCTCCTCAAAGGCACGCTGGAACGCCATCGACAGCCCGCCGTCGAGCACGAACACGCGCAGAATCTCGATCGCGTCCTCGCGTCCAATCACGTCAGGCGGAAGTGGCTGTTCCTTGGGCCCTGCCATGGTCTACCTGTAGCAGACGGCTTTGGCGGCCTCGACCACTTCGGCTGCCGAGGGCAGCGCGAGCTTCTCCAGGTTCGCGGCATAGGGCATCGGCACGTCCTTGCCGGAGACGCGCGTCACCGGCGCATCCAGGTAGTCGAAGGCATGCTCCATGATGCGCGCGGCGATCTCGGCGCCGACGCCGCTCTGGGCCCAGCCCTCCTCCACCGTGACGGCACGGCCGGTCTTCTTGACGGAGTTTATGATGGTCTCGGTGTCCATCGGCCGCAGCGTGCGCAGGTCGATCACCTCGGCCTCGATGCCGTCCTTGGCAAGCTCGTCCGCCGCCTTCAGCGCATAGGTCATTCCGTTCGACCACGAGATGATCGTGACGTGGCTGCCCGAGCGCACGATGCGCGCCTTGCCGATCGGGATCACATAGTCGTCGAGCTTCGGCACTTCGCCGGTGTGACCATAGAGAACTTCGTTCTCGAGGAAGATCACTGGATTGGGATCGCGGATCGCGGCCTTGAGCAGGCCCTTGGCGTCCGCAGCCGAATACGGCGCGATCACCTTGAGGCCCGGAACGTGCGAGTACCAGGAGGAGTAGTCCTGGCTATGCTGGGCCGCGACGCGCGCAGCGGCGCCGTTGGGGCCGCGGAAGACGATCGAGCAACCCATCTGGCCGCCGGACATATAGAGCGTCTTGGCGGCGGAGTTGATGATCTGGTCCATCGCCTGCATGGCGAAGTTGAAAGTCATGAACTCGACGACCGGCTTCAGGCCGGCCATCGCCGCACCGACGCCGATGCCGGCAAAGCCGTGCTCGGTGATCGGCGTGTCGATGACGCGCTTGGCGCCGAATTCCTGCAGGAGACCCTGCGTGATCTTGTAGGCGCCCTGATACTCCGCGACCTCCTCGCCCATCACGAAGACGTCGGCATCGCGACGCATCTCCTCGGCCATGGCGTCGCGCAAGGCTTCGCGGACGGTCTGCTTCACCATCTCGGTGCCGGCGGGCACTTCGGGGTCCGGCTCGGCAACGGCGGCCGGAGCGGACGGTGCAACTTTCGGAGCAGGCGCCTCGCTCTTGGCTTGCGCGGGCGGCGCGGATTCCGCGGCCGGCTTTGCCGGTGCCGGCGCCTTGGCGAGGTCAGCGGCGCTCTCTCCGTCGGCGAGAATCGTCGCGATCGGCGTGTTCACGGCAACGTCGGCGGTACCTTCGGGGATCAGGATCTTGCCGAGCGTACCCTCATCGGTCGCCTCGACCTCCATGGTCGCCTTGTCGGTCTCGATCTCGGCGATCACGTCGCCCGACTTGATCGTCTCACCCTCTTTTTTCAGCCATTTGGCGAGGTTGCCCTTTTCCATCGTGGGCGACAGCGCGGGCATCAGCACTTGAATTGGCATATTGACTCCAAAAGAAAGCTTGCGCGCTTTTAGCGATAAACGTCGGTCCAGAGCTCGGACACATCCGGCTCGGGATCATGCTGGGCAAAATCGGCGGAGGCATTCACGATGTCGCGGACCTCGGCGTCGATCGCCTTGAGGTCCTGCTCGCTAACGTTGGCGGCCAGGAGGCGGTTGCGTACCTGCTCGATCGGATCCTGGTCGTGGCGAACCTTCTCGACCTCCTCGCGCGTGCGGTACTTTGCAGGGTCCGACATCGAGTGGCCGCGGTAGCGGTAGGTCTGCATCTCCAGGATGACCGGGCCCTTGCCGGCGCGGCACCAGGCAACCGCCTCGTCGGCCGCAGCCTTCACCGCACGGACATCCATGCCGTCGACCTGATGACCGGGGATGTTGAAGGACAGGCCGCGCTTGGAGAAATCCTGCTGCGCCGAGGCACGCGACACCGAGGTGCCCATGGCGTAGCGGTTATTCTCGATGACGAAGATCACCGGCAGCTTCCAGAGTTCCGCCATGTTGAAGCTCTCATAGACCTGGCCCTGGTTGGCCGCACCATCGCCGAAATAGGTGACGGCGACGTTGTCGTTGCCGCGATAGTGGTTGGCGAAAGCGAGCCCCGCACCGAGGGAGACCTGGGCGCCAACGATGCCGTGGCCGCCGTAAAACTTCTTCTCCACGCTGAACATGTGCATGGAGCCGCCCTTGCCCTTGGAATAGCCGCCGCGGCGTCCGGTGAGCTCGGCCATGACGCCGTTGGCCTCCATGCCGGTGGCGAGCATATGGCCGTGGTCGCGATAGCCGGTGATGACCTGGTCGCCATCCTTCAGCGCCATCTGCATTCCGACCACCACGGCCTCCTGGCCGATATAGAGGTGGCAGAAGCCGCCGATCGCACCCATGCCGTAGAGCTGGCCGGCCTTCTCCTCGAATCGCCGGATCAGGAGCATGTCGCGAAGCGCCTTGAGCTCCTGCTCTCTCGTGAATTCCGGGGGCGAACCGCCGTTGGTCTTGTCCTGGGGAGCGCTAGCGGCGGCTTTCTTGGGTGCGGCCATAGGAATTCCGGGTCAGAGAAAACTAAGCCCTCTCTAACCCAAGTCTATCGCGCGCGAAAGCACCGCAGCGACATCGCGCGACATTCATTATGCCGCACTGCAACGTGACCGAAATATTGCAAAACCTTTGGCGCCGATCGGGCAACAATTGCTCCCCCCAGAGGGGGCCGGCCTCACCAGCCGAGCTCCCGCAGATAGGCTGCACGGGCGTCAACTCCAGTATGCGTGAAGTCGGTAAAGACCCCATCCACGCCGAGACGGAAGAATTTGAGATATTCGAGGCTTGGATCGCCGTGGTAGTCGCCAGCCAGATACTTCTTCTCGTTTCGGAAAGTGAAGACATGCACGAACAGGCCGAGCTTGTGCGCATCGGCAACGAGGCTGGTTGCTTCCTGCGTCGAAGCCTCCGGAGTCGATCCCTTGTAGGGCGTGCCGTCGGCGTTGCTGTCCTTCCACGGAGAAATCTTGAGCGGAACGATGTAAGCCTTCCACGGACCAATGCCGTCGGCATAGGTCTTGATCTCCGCAAGACCCTCGGGGGTCACCATCGCATCGTACAAGCGCGCGTCACCGGAAACCGTCCAGTCGAACGGACGCGAATTGGTGATGTTGTTATTGAGGACCTTGCCGGTCTTGAAGTCGACACCATTGCCATCGATGAGCTGGACCTGCCGCGTCTCCAGGCCATGGCTGCGCATGTATTTCAGGCTGCCAGGCTCGAAGCTCTGAACAAAGATGGGGGCCTCCTTTGAGTTGAGGCCGTTGTCCTTGATGATCTTGATCAAGGCATCCTCGAGCGGGTGACTGCCGGGCATGCCACAGCCATTGGCGATCGCCTGGGCGTTGTTCCAGGTCGGATTCTTGGTTTCCGGATAGACGCTGATGGGACGCCCCGTCTCCTTGCTCTTGGCCTTGGCGATATCGATGATGTCCTGGAAACTGATGATCGGGAACTTGCCGTTGAAGACCTTCGGCCTTTCGTTGGCCGCATCATAGGTGGTCCCGGCGATCCAGTCCTTCAGCTCGGCCATGGTGAAGTCGGTGATCGACCAATCATTGGTATGGTCTTCGCCATCCACGATCAGCGATTTCAGCACGGATTTGGGGTCGGCCGGATTGGTGAGATCCGTGAGATAGTCAGCAGGTGTGCTGGGGGAAGAAGGAGCCTTGACGCGCACGCCGGGCACCGTGCGCTTGCGAGCCGCGACCGCCGCATTGGTCTTCGCCACCTCGGCAACGTTGGTATTGTCGTTCAGCCAGGGGTTGTGACGCGCGACCAGGACACAATCCTTGGTCAGGTGCAGGTCCTCTTCGAGCGCGTCGGTTCCAAGCGCCGCGGCAAGGTCATACGACGCCTCGGTCTCTTCAGGCACCAGCCCCGGGAGGCCGCGATGTCCGAGGATCAGTGGCGGCTTACCGTCAACGGTCAAGAAGTTCTTGGCGCCGGCCGGCGCCGAGCCGGTCTGTGCGAAGGCCAGCGAGGGGACCAATGCCAAAGCGGCCACGCCGAGCAGCATCGCTCCGGCACAGACATTCCGTCGTGAACGATGGTCCGTCATGGTCAAGTCTCCGTCTTTTGCCCGGCATCGCTTCGACGCCACAAGGGCCGAACTGAATAGGATCGTTCTCTGACAGACGGATGACGGTCGGCTGGACAAAAGCTCCTGAAATACAACAGGGACACGCGCGGATCGACGACCGCATCCGAACGCGTCCGCGCTTGTAGCATGGTTGGAACGGGCGGCGCAGGGGCGCGCCGCCCTCTCCGCCGATCAGAAGAAGCCGAGCTTCTTCGGGCTGTAGCTGACCAGGAGGTTCTTGGTCTGCTGATAGTGATCGAGCATCATCTTGTGGGTCTCGCGGCCGACACCCGACTGCTTGTAGCCGCCGAACGCCGCGTGGGCGGGATAGGCGTGGTAGCAGTTGGTCCAGACCCGGCCTGCCTGGATGGCGCGGCCGAAGCGGTAGCAGCGGTTGGCATCGCGGCTCCAGACACCGGCCCCTAAGCCATAGAGCGTGTCGTTGGCGATCGACAGCGCCTCCTCGTCGGTCTTGAAGGTCGTGACCGACACGACGGGGCCAAAGATCTCCTCCTGGAAGATCCGCATCTTGTTGTGACCCTGGAACACGGTCGGCTGGACGTAGTAGCCGCCTGCGAGATCGCCGCCGAGGCTGGCGCGGCCACCGCCGGCCAGGACCTTTGCCCCTTCCTTCTTGCCGATGTCGATATAGGAAAGAATTTTCTCCAGCTGTTCACCGGAGGCCTGGGCACCGATCATGGTGTCCGCGGCGCGCGGATCCCCCTGCTTGATGGCGGCGACGCGCTCGAGCGCCCGCTCCATGAAGCGGTCGTAGATGTCCTCATGGACCAGCGCGCGGCTCGGACAGGTGCAGACCTCGCCCTGGTTGAGCGCGAACATCACGAAGCCTTCGATCGCCTTGTCGAAGAAGTCGTCGTCTTCGGCGGTGACGTCCTTGAAGAAGATGTTCGGCGACTTGCCGCCGAGCTCGAGGGTAACGGGAATGAGGTTCTGGGCGGCATATTGCATGATCAGCCGGCCCGTCGTGGTCTCGCCGGTGAAGGCGATTTTTGCGATACGCGGGCTGGAGGCGAGCGGCTTGCCGGCCTCGAGGCCAAAGCCGTTGACGATGTTGAGCACGCCGGGAGGCAAGAGGTCGCCGACGATCTCGGCCCAGACCATGATCGAGGCCGGCGTCTGCTCGGCCGGTTTCAGCACCACGCAATTGCCGGCGGCGAGCGCAGGCGCGAGCTTCCAGCACGCCATCAGCAGCGGGAAGTTCCAGGGAATGATCTGGCCGACCACGCCGAGCGGCTCATGGAAATGATAGGCGATGGTGTCGTGGTCGATCTCGCCGATCGAGCCTTCCTGGGCACGAACGACGCCTGCGAAGTAGCGGAAGTGATCGATCGCGAGCGGCAGGTCGGCTGCGCGGGTCTCGCGGATCGGCTTGCCATTGTCCCAGGTCTCGGCGATTGCGAGCCGCTCGAGGTTCTCTTCCATGCGCTCTGCGATCCGATTCAGGATTGCGGCGCGCTCCGCAACGCTGGTGCTGCCCCAGGCAGCCTTGGCGGCGTGCGCGGCATCGAGCGCAGCTTCGACGTCCTGGTGATCGGAGCGCGCGATCTTGCAGACAACCTGACCGTTCACGGGCGAGGCGTTGTCAAAATACTTGCCGGAGATCGGCGCTACGAATTTGCCGCCGATGAAATTGTCGTACTTCGCGGCGAAGGGTACTTGTGCGACGTTGAGGAATTCGACCTTGTTCATATTCACTCCCGATGTTGCTGTTTGCGCGATCGTCGTGCGTTCACGACTTGCGCAGACGATGAAGCGGGAGGCGTTTTCTGTCAGCCCGGGTGGACGCGTTGATGGAGGCGACCTGTCGCAGTTCTGCGACAGGTGAAGTGGCCCTCACGCATTCAGACCTCATCCTGAGCAGCGCATTCTTGAGCCACATCGTCATTGCGCGCAATGACGATTGAGGAAACGAGCGAACGCTCAGTGCTTCAACTCGAAGCGCTTGAGCTTTCGGTGCAGCGTGGCGCGGCTGACGCCGAGGGCCTTGGCGGCGGCGGAAACATTGCCGCCCGCGCGCAACAGCGCCCGCTGCAACACGGCACGCTGACCACCGGCGAAGTGATCGGGAGCCGCATCGCCACCGAGAAGATCGGCTGCGGGCACCGGCTGCAACGGGCGGCCGGGCGCGATCCCAAGTCCGACCCGGGCGGACCTCGTCGCGCCTATCACGAGATCATCCGCATCGACCGCGACGAGACCACCGCAATGGCCGTCGGCTGACGACGTCAGCACGATGCGGGCGTGGGCGAAGGCGTTGCGGAACAGATCAGCCTCGATGCGCCGTGCCGCTTCGCCTGCCGCGAGCGCGATCAGGTTGGCGAAGGCGTCGGTGCGGTCGGCGCGGCAGGAGGAGACGTCGAGCACGCCGGCGAGCATCCCGTCATGATCGTAGATCGGGACAGCGGTGCAGCTCAGAAGCGTATTGCGGGCGAAGAAATGCTGCTCGCGATCGATGGTCAGCGGCCGCTGCTCGACGAGGCACGTTCCGATTCCGTTGGTGCCTTCATGCTCCTCGCTCCAGAGCGCGCCGATCCAAAGGCCCCAGGATTGGAACGTGGGGTCGTCAGCCGGCGTGCCGCGACGATCGACCGGAATCCCCTCGCGATCGGCGAGCAGCACGCAGCAGCCGGCAGCTCCGACCGCCTGGTAGAGCCGGTCCATCGTGCCTTGGGCAGCACTGAGCAGTGGCGCGATCCGCTCGCGCGCATGGTGCAACTCAGTCTCGGTGAGACGGGTCGTCGGCCGATGGCCTGCAGGATCGAGATGATGCAATCGGGAGGAACGGCGCCACGAGGCCACGAGCGCGGAGCGTGCCGCCTGGCCTGACGCGATGGCGGCCTCGACGCGGGCCGCGTGATGCGGGTGCATTTGCCCATTCATCACTGTTTCCTCCCGAGGGCAGTCTAGATGCTGCCGACGTCGCTCGATTGATCTGCCTCAATCCTGAAAGTGCCGCGCAAGAAGGCATGAACCCGCACCGCCGTTGCCGTCAAGACGGAAGTACAGCATCCACTTACGACCTTCGATATAGGCGAAAAAACCGAATAACACCGCACTGTCGCAAAAGTTGGAATGCGCGTTTCACGCGGCGATCGAAAAACAGAATAGAGCGCAAACAGCGCGTCACCTATGCTGGAAGCATCAAGTAACTTTCAGCAGGAGCCGTCGTGACCAACCCGTTCTCACTCTCAAGGCGTTCCCTGCTCGGCGCGCTAGCAGGCGGACTCGTTGCCGGCGGTGCGAAAGCCCAAGGCAAGCCGGCAGAGATCGATCTCAGCGGCGTCACGCTGCGCGTCGCCTATTACAAGGGCGGCTGGCCCGCCCTGCTCCAGGCTGCCGGCGAAGACAGGACGCCCTACAAGATCGACTGGAAGGAGCTCAACAATGGCGTGCTGCACATCGAGGCGCTGAACAGCGACGCGCTCGATCTCGGCTCGGGCAGCGAGATTCCCGCGATGTTCGCCGCGCGCAAGAATGCGAGCGTGCGCTTCATCGCAGTCACCCACGAAGACCTCAACACCCAGATCACGGTTGCGGCCAAGGACACGCCGATCCATTCGATCGCCGATCTCAAAGGCAAGAAGGTCGGGTATGTCCGCGCCACGACCGCGCACTATTTCCTCGCCAAGCAGCTCGAGGAAGCCGGGCTGACCTTCAACGACATCGAGGCCATCAACCTGACACCGTCGGACGGTTATTCCGCCTTCACCTCGGGCAAGCTCGATGCGTGGGCGATCTATGGCTACAACGGCCAACTCGCGATCTCCAGGCAGGGCGCGCGCCTGCTCAAGACCGGCGTCGGCTATCTCTCCGGAAATTTCCCGATCTATGCCAATCCGAAGGCGATCGACGATCCCTTGCGGCATGCGGCGCTCGCCGACTTCCTGCTGCGCATCCAGCGCGCCTATGCCTTCGCCAACAGGAATTTCCAGGTCTATGCGACGGCGCAGGTCGCGGAGACGCATCTGCTGCTCGAGGACATCCTCGATCAGTTCGCCCATCGCAGCGCCGATTTCTCGCTCGTGGGCGTCACGCCGGATGTGCCGGTGACCCATCAGAAGGTTGCCGACACTTTCCTCAAGCTCGGCGTGCTCGACGCGCAGACTGACGTCGCAAAATTCTGGGACACGAGTTTCAGCGACGTCCTCGCCAAGGGCGCGGCGAAGCTGGCAACGCTCTGACCTTGCTCCGTCATCAGCCTCTCATGGTGAGGAGCGCGGGACGCGCGTCTCGAACCATGAGGCGCACCAATTTTTCCCGCGGCCATCCTTCGAGACGCACGCGTCCCGCGGGCTCCTCAGGATGAGGTGTAGAGAGCGTTACAACGCAGGAGGTTTAGTTCGAATTGTTCATCCGCACGAGGTCGTGCGGATTGACGAACTGGAGCTGGAAGCGCGCACGCTCGTCCAGCATGTCGGGGTCGATCTTTTCCGAGCGCAGTAGCGACACCCGCTGCTCGCCCTCGGCGCGCTCGCGCTTCAGCCGCGCGAGTTCACTGGTCAGCGCGATGATCTCCTGGTCGAGCTCCTGGCGGGCGTTGAGGCCGTATTTGCCGGTGTAGGCGTTGATGCCGAAATAGCCGACGATCGCGGCCGCCATGGCGTAGAGCGCAAGGCCGGTCAGAATCGATTTGAGGCGCGCACGCGTGACCATGTCCGCAAGATGGGACAGGTTGGTTAAGGGAGTGCTAATCCCGAATGATGGATGAGATCGGGCACAGTTTCACCACGCGTCATGCCCGGCCTTGTGCCGGGCATCCACGTTCTTCGTCCCGGTAAACACGTGGATGGCCGGGACAAGCCCGGCCATGACGCAGAGTTGCACGTGCCCTAAGGTTGTGAGGGCCCAGCCAGCCAATCAGCCCTGATGCTTGGCCACGTGCGCGGCGAAGGCGTCGATGTACTGCTGGAGCACCGTCTTCAGCGAGTCCTTGACCAGGTTGCCCGCGGCGTCGAAGGCGTCGCCAACGGCGTTCAGGTAAGTCTCCGGCTGCTGCATGATTGCCCCGGTAATGCCCGGCAGGATGTTCTGGAGCGTTTTCGCGGCACTGACTCCGCCCTGCGGGCCCGGCGAGTTGGAGATGATACCGACCGGCTTGCCATTGAACGAGCTCTTGCCATAGGGCCGCGAAGCAACGTCGATCGCGTTCTTCAGGACGCCCGGGATCGCGCGGTTGTATTCAGGAGTCACGAACAGGACGCCGTTCGACTTCTGGAGTTTTTCGCGGAAGGCCAGCCAGTCGGCCGGGGGAGCCGCTTCCAGATCCTGGTTGAAGAACGAGATGCCGGCGGGCGTGACCACCTCGAGCGAAAGCGAGCTAGGCGCGAGCTTCGCGAGCGCGTTGGCGATCTTGAGCGAAAAGCTCTCCTTGCGCAGGCTGCCGGCGATCGTGACGATGTTGTAGGCCATGGTTGTCCTTGAACCTCTAAGCGGGAAATGGGCTCGCGCACTTAATCCACCTCGGCGAGAGGATGCAAGTGCATGAACCGTTTCGATTTGGAAACGCAGCGTTTCGCGAAAGCGACCAGTCGCCCAAAACAATCGGGCCGCCAGGCGGCGGCCCGATCAACTGACGCGAACAACTGAACCGATCAGATCGTCGGATTCCAGGCCGAAGGAACCAGGCGATATTTGGCGCCATCCTTCTCGATGTGGCCGATCGACGGGAAGGTGAAGTGGAAGCCGACCACCGTCGCCTTCTCTGCTGCCGCCATGTCGTAGAACTTGTGGCGCGTCTGCTGCGCGAGAGCACCATCGGTGTCGAAGGCAACGTGCCAATCCGGATTGCGCAGGAACAGCTCGGGAATGTTGGTGACGTCGGACTGGAGCAGCACCTTGGCATTGCCCGACGCGACGGCGAATGAGGTGTGTCCGGGCGTATGGCCGGGCGTTCCGATGGAGGTGATGCCGGGCGCAACCTCCTTGCCCCAATCATACTTCGTCACCTTGGTTTCAAGACCCGCAAAGGTCTTCTTCACGTTGGCGAAGTAGTTCTTCATCATCTCGTTGGACTGGGCCTTGGCGGCGTTCTCGTCGCTCGTCCAGAATTCCCATTCCTTGGCCGGCACCATCAGCTCTGCATTCGGGAAGGCCACAGTCCCGTCCGCGAGGCGAACGCCGTTGGTGTGGTCGGGATGAAGGTGAGAGAACAGCACGACATCGATGCTCTTCGGATCGACGCCCGCGGCCGCGAGGTTCTGAAGGGTCCGGCCAACGGCACCCTTGCTCGCCTCGAAATTCGCAATACCGTTACCGGTGTCGATCAGCACCAGCTTGCTGCCGGTGTTGATGAGCTGCGGGTTGAACGGGATCGTGACCATGCCCTTCGGCATGTAGGCGGCGTCGGCGGCGGCGAGCGCCTCCTCCTTCGGGATGTTGGTGACGAACTTGTCGGGCATCGGGAAGGTGCGCGCCCCGTCATTGATCGAGGTGCATTCGTAGGAACCGACCTTGTAGCGATAGAAGCCCGGCGCCTGCGCGCCGCTTTGCGGCACCGCGGCATTGGCTGACGTGGTTCCCAGGCGAGACAGGCTCGCCGCGCCAACGGCGGCGGCGCCGGCAAGCAGGTGACGGCGGTTGAGTTCGGTCATGGGAATGTCCCCTTCTGAGCGTTGCGGTTTTTTCCGCTTTCAATTGCGGCGGGAATGTTCTCCCGCCTTGCTCAGAACGCAAGACCTTCTTTGGTCACGCTCGCGTCGGCCTCACGCAAATTTATTTGGGTTGATGAGGAATTTTTCGCCAGTCGCCCGTTTGGCGTACAGCGCGATGTTGGCCGGATCGAGCGCCTCTGGAAGCGACACCACCTTGGTGTAGTGACTGGCAAACGTCGTCTTCAATTCGCTCGCGACCCGCTGACGCAACCGTCCGATCTCGGCCGGCCCGATCTTCTGGAGGAACGGCGTCAACAGCCAGCCGCCGACGCCCCAGGCCATGCCGAAGCCGGGCGGCAGCTCGATCGGCCGCGTGTCGAGCATGCCGTAAACATAGACCTGCTTGTGCACGCTGGAGCCGTAGCGGCTGTATTCCTTGGCCGTCTTGTTGATCGCAACTTCCATGCACCTCAGGATGTTGCCGGCGAGCCTGCCGCCGCTGATGGCATCGAAGGCGATGGTGGCGCCGGTCTCGACCAGCGCATTGGTGAGATCGTCAAGGAAGCTCGGCGCAGTGGAATCGACGACGTATTTGGCGCCGATTTTGTGCAGGATTTCGGCCTGCTCCTTGCTCCGCACGATGTTGACGAGCGGGATTCCGTCCTTGATGCAGATCTTGTTCAGCATCTGCCCGAGATTGGACGCAGCCGCCGTGTGCACCAGCGCCTTGTGGCCCTCGCGGCGCATGGTCTCGGTCATGCCGAGCGCGGTGAGCGGATTGACGAACCAGGACGCGCCCTCAGCTGCAGTCGTGCCCTCGGGCAGCGGCTGACAGTCCCTCGCCTTCAAGGTCCGGTACTGCGCGTACATCGCGCCGCCGATCATCGAGACCGTCTTGCCCATCAGCGCCTTCGCGGCGTCAGACGAGCCGGTCCTGATGACGACACCGGCGCCCTCATTGCCAACCGGCAGTGACTGGTCGAGCCGGGCGCCCATCGCCTGCATCGCACCATCCGGCACCTTGGCGGTGATAACGGGCGTATCCTTCGTGCCCGACGCCTTCGCGGTGCTCATGTCGGCGGCGCCGACCAGCAGACCGAGATCCGACGGGTTGATCGGCGTCGCCTCGACGCGGACGACGACCTCGTCCTCGGCGGGCTCGGGGGTCGGCACGTCGACCAGCGAGATCTCGAGCTCGCCGCTCTTCTTGATCAGAGAACGCAACTGAAGTCCGTTTTTTCCGTCGCTCATGTCGACCTCCCCTCTTCTGCTCGTTGCTTACGCGAGCGCCTTCAGCGCCGCCTTGCCGGGATAGACGGCCTGCTTGCCGAGCTGCTGCTCGATGCGCAGGAGCTGATTGTATTTGGCGGTGCGATCCGAGCGCGCAAGGGAGCCGGTTTTGATCTGGCCGCAATTGGTGGCGACCGCGAGATCGGCGATGGTGGAATCCTCGGTCTCGCCGGAGCGGTGCGACATGACGGAGGTGTAGCCCGCCTTGTGCGCCATCTCGACGGCAGCGAGCGTTTCGGTCAGCGTGCCGATCTGGTTGACCTTGATCAGGATCGAGTTGGCCCGGCCCGCCTTGATGCCCTCGGACAGGCGCTTGACGTTGGTGACGAAGAGATCGTCGCCGACCAACTGGCACTTCTTGCCGATGAGATCGGTGAGCTCCTTCCAGCCGTCCATGTCGTCCTCCGACATGCCGTCCTCGATGGTGACGATCGGATAGCGCGACACGAGGTCGGCGAGATACTTGGCCTGCTCGGAGATCGAGCGGGTCTTGCCCTCGCCTTCATAGACGTATTTGCCACCCTTGAAGAACTCGGTCGAGGCGCAGTCGAGTCCGAGCACGACGTCGGAGCCCGCCTTGAAGCCGGCCTTGCCGATTGCGTTCATGACGAATTCGAGCGCGGCGTCCGCCGACGGCAGGTTCGGCGCGAAGCCGCCTTCGTCGCCGACATTGGTGTTGTGGCCGGCCTTCTTCAGTTCGGACTTCAGCGTGTGGAAGACTTCCGCGCCGTAGCGCAGACCTTCGGCGAAGCTCGTGGCGCCGACCGGCAGGATCATGAATTCCTGGAAGTCGATCGGGTTGTCGGCGTGGACGCCGCCATTGATGATGTTCATCATCGGCACCGGCAGGACCCGCGCCGAGGTGCCGCCAACGTAACGATAGAGCGGCATGTCGAGGGATTGCGCGGCCGCCTTGGCGCAGGCGAGCGACACGCCGAGAATGGCGTTGGCGCCGAGACGGCTCTTGTTCGGCGTACCGTCGAGATCAATCATGACCTGGTCGATCTGAACCTGGTGCTCGACGTCCATGCCGCTGAGCGCCTCATAGATCTCGCCGTTGACGGCGCCGACGGCCTTCGAGACGCCCTTGCCGAGATAGCGGGCCTTGTCGCCATCGCGCAGTTCCACCGCCTCATGGGCGCCGGTCGAGGCGCCCGAGGGCACCGCAGCGCGGCCGAGCGAGCCGTCTTCCAGCACGACGTCGACCTCGACGGTGGGATTGCCACGGCTATCGAGAATTTCGCGGCCGATGATGTCGACAATGGCGGTCATGATTGCGCTTCCATTCGTTAGAGCTGTCAGTTCGCGGGGGCGTCTTACACGGAGCGCAAGCAAATGTGAACGCTCGGGAGACCCAGTTCGACTGACGCTTGAAGAGCCTCAGACTAAACTTGATCGGCGCGTCCAACCTCAATCATAGACAGTCGGGGTAACGCCATGAATCGCCGCCAGTTTCTCGCTTCCAGCGCCGCCCTCCTGGCCACTCGCCCAAGTTTTGCGCAGGAGGGCCCGTTCCGGACAAAATATTTCCCGATCAGCCCTGGCATCGGCCTGCACGACCTCACCCCCGCCCCCGACGGGATGATCTGGTTCACTGCGCAAGGCAAGGGCATGCTGGGCAAGCTCGAGCCGAAGGATGGCTCGTTCAGGACGGTCGACCTCGGCCAGGGCGCGGCTCCCCATGGCGTGACCATCGGCCCCGACGGCGCGCCGTGGATCACCGAGGGCGGCCAGAACGCGATCGCGCGGGTCGACCCGGGCGATCTGAAGGTCACGCTGTTCCGCCTGCCCGAAAAATTTGCCTATGCCAATCTCAACACCGGCGTGTTCGACAAGGCTGGCACCTACTGGTTCACCGGACAGTCTGGCTATTATGGCCGGCTCGTGCCGAAATCCGGAGAGATGACGGTGTTCACGGCGCCGAAAGGCGTCGGGCCCTATGGCATCACAGTGACGCCCAAGGGCGACGTCTGGTACGCCTCGCTCGCCGGCAGCTACATCGCCAGGATCGATCTTGCCACCGGCAACGCCAGCGTCGTGCAGCCGCCGACGCCGAATGCGGGCTCGCGGCGCGTCTGGTCGGATTCGAAGAGCCGGATCTGGGTCAGCGAGTGGAACAGCGGGCACGTGTCGGTGCACGATCCCGCCAACGGTTCGTGGAAAACCTGGAAGCTGCCGGGCGATCACCCTCGCGCCTACGCGGTTTTCGTCGACGACAAGGACAAGGTCTGGCTGACAGATTTTTCCGCCAACGCCATCGTCCGCTTCGATCCCGCGACCGAGAAGTTCAACGTCTTCGCCAGCGACAAGCCAAACGCGAATGTGCGCCAGCTCGACGGAAGGCCGGGTGAGCTGTGGGGTTGCGAGTCCGGCAACGACCGGATGGTCATGATCCAGACCGTCGCTTGAGGTTGACGTCAAGCCCCGCTTGCGTCCATGTCAGCGTCCCCAGAGCGCGATCGTATCGCGCTCTGGCTTTTTCGACTGAGCATGATCCCTTCGGAAAACCGGTGCCCACTTTTCCGGGATCATGCTCCAAAGGACGCAAACACGATGACGAAAAAACCTCTCCAGCTCGGCCGTGCGGTCGAATGGCCGCACACGCCGGAAGAAGCCCAGCTCGACCGCGTGCCCAACCCGCAGAAGGACACGGACTATCTGGTGCGCTTCACCGTGCCGGAATTCACCTCGATCTGCCCGGTCACCGGCCAGCCGGATTTTGCCCATCTCATGATCGACTACGCACCGGGCCAGTGGCTGCTGGAGTCGAAATCGCTCAAGCTCTACGTCGCGAGCTTCCGCAATCATGGCGCCTTTCACGAGGACTGCACGGTGATGATCGGCAAGCGCATCGCATCCGAGATCAAGCCGAAATGGATCCGCATCGGCGGCTACTGGTATCCGCGCGGCGGCATCCCGATCGACGTGTTCTGGCAGACCGGCCGCGTGCCGAAGGGCCTGTGGGTACCGGAGCAAGGCGTCGCGCCGTACCGCGGGCGGGGCTAGTGCTTGATCGGCCGCTTCGCTGATGATCCTCGCTTGGGCGTCGTGCGGTCTCGCTTCAATGCAACCCGACGCGCCGCCTCCAGCGCGGATCGCGCCCACGCAACGAGTTCATCGGGGTCGTCGAACAGGCGTTCCGGTGCCCGCCAGAACGCGAGATCGATGGTGCCGCCTTTCTTCTCGTAGTTCAGAGGCGGAAACGCTTCCGCCTCCCTCAGAATTGCGCGGTTGCCATCATCGACGCGGAAGTAAAGCGTATCGTCTTTTACCATCCCCAACATGACGCCATCGCAGAACACGCCTGTCTTGCCGAACATGCGCCGTACCGTGATGCGTCCGAGCGGCGCGAGCTGCTCGCGCAGAAACTCTATGAAGCTGTCGCCGGCAACCATGCTCGCTCCCTCAGGGGAGCACTATGTTAGCGCCGCAATACGCCCGATCAAACGCGCGCATCCGCCGGCGCGCGCTGCCTGAGCAGGCGGGCGCAGACCAGTCCCAGCACCACCATGATCCCCGCGCTTGCAAATAGGGTCGGCCCCTTGCCGGCATGGGCGAGTCCGAAGCCATAGGCGAGCGGCCCGACGGTCTGTCCCATGAAGAAGAAGAACGAATGCAGCGACATCGCGGTCGCCCGCGCTCCGATCGACAGTTCGCTGGCAAACACCTGCAAACAGCCGTGGATCATGTAAAATCCCCAGCCCATCAGCAGCATGCTGGCAAATTGCAGCTTCCAGCCGGGACCAAAGGCGAGCGCAACGAGCTGCACGCCGACGAGGCTCGCACCCGCAATCATCATGCCCTTGACGCCGAGCCGCGGCAGGAAATGTGACACGGTGAAGGTGTAGAACAGCCCGCCGATCGCAAAGCCTGCGATGACGATGCCCGCAATCGATAGCGATTTCTCGCCGAGATCGAACAAGAAGGCCGCGATGAACGGAAACAGGCCGAACACGCAGCAGCCCTCCACGAACACGGCCGAGTAGCAGAAGCGCGTATTGGGATTGGCGAAGATGGTGCGATAACCCTGCCGCAAGGTCTTCAGGTCGGTTTTGGGCGGCGGAGTCAGCGCGGCACCGCGAAAGCCCGCCGCCACCGCGGCCGCCGCAATCAGGCCGAGCGCGCCGAGGATCACGAGCACTCCACGCCAGCCGATGAGATCGCCGATGATGCCGGCGGCAGTTGCGCCAAGCAGATTGCCGGTCATCGAGCCCGCCAGCGTACGCCCGATCGCGACTTGCCGCTTGGCCGGCGCGACGAGATCGGCGGTCAGACCGAGCGCGACCGGAAACACGCCGCCCGAGGCGATGCCAGCCAGGATGCGGCTCGCGAACAGACCCGAGAAGCTGGTCGCAAACGCGCCCAGAATCGAGGCGACGCCGAGCAACGCCAGGCACATGGTCATCAGCCGCGCCTTGCCGAACAGGTCGGCCGCCGCTCCGACCACAGGCTGAACCAGCGCATAGATCAGGGCGTAGCCGGCCGCGATGCTCGCGGCTGTCGTGATGCCGATCGCAAAATCCTCGGCGACATGTGGCAGGACGGGATCGAGCGCCCGTGTCGACAACGCCGCCGAAAAGCCGGCGATTGCGATGATATTGATCGCGGGCGGAAACTTTTGCTCGGACGATGGCCTGGCCACGGACTGAAGCATCAGCCCGCTGCGCTTTTGGCGAGCGCGTCAAACGCCATCAATCTCCGCAGCAGGCCCTCGAACTCGCGCAGCGGCACCATGTTGGGTCCGTCCGACGGCGCGTGGTCGGGATCGGGGTGGGTCTCGATGAAGACGCCGGCGACGCCGACGGCGACCGCCGCGCGCGCCAGCACCGGCACGAATTCGCGCTCGCCGCCCGAGGAAGTCCCCTTCCCGCCCGGCTGCTGCACCGAATGAGTGGCATCGAAGATCACGGGCGCACCGGTGGTGCGCGCCAGGATCGGCAGCGCGCGCATGTCGGAAACGAGCGTATTGTAGCCGAAAGACGCGCCACGCTCGGTGACGAGCACGTTGGGATTGTTCGCGCTGGTGATCTTGGTTACGACATTGGCCATGTCCCAGGGCGCCAGAAACTGCCCCTTCTTGACGTTGACGACCTTGCCGGTCGCAGCCGCGGCCAGGAGAAGATCGGTCTGCCGGCACAGGAACGCCGGGATTTGCAGGATGTCCACCGCCTGCGCCACCTCGGCGCATTGCGTCGCCTCGTGCACGTCGGTCAGCACGGGAAGGCCGAGCGAAGAACGGATCTCGGCGAAGATCGGCAGTGACTGCGCAAGCCCGAGGCCGCGCGCAGCGGATGCGCTGGTGCGGTTGGCCTTGTCGAACGAGGTCTTGTAGACGAGGCCGACCTTCAGCCGCGCAGCGATCTCCCTCAACGCAGAGGCCACCTCCAGCGCATGCTGGCGGCTTTCGAGCTGGCACGGCCCGGCAATGATCGAGATCGGCAGATCATTGCCGAATTTGACCGTGCCAATGGTGACGACCGGCGCTGCTGACGGCGAAGAGCTCAAGGTCAATTTCCCCTGTTTCGACGCGACCATAGCGGCGACGAGGGGCGGATCAACCCTATTCGGCCCTACCCCCCGAATATCAGGGTTGCGAAGTCGGCCGTCACTTCACCGTGGAAAAAGCGGTCGGCGCCAGGATCTGGCTGACGATGTTCGCGACGATCTGGCCATCCGCTTCCGTCTTGGCGCGCGCCTCGATCCATTCCGGATCGGTCATGAACGCGGTCCATTTCGTCTCGCGCTCGGCAAGCGAGTGCCAGGCCAGGAAATAGGTCAGCTCCTGGTTGGATTCGCCGATCAGCGTGGTGAAGAACCCGGCCTGCTTGATGCCGTGCTTCTCCCAGAGCTTCAGCGTGATCGTGTCGAAGCGCTTGAGTAGCGCCGGCAGCCGGCCCGGCACGCAGCGATACTGGCGCATTTCGTAGATCATCGGCAGTCCTCCCCGATTCTTGGCTCGCGTTTATATCGGCAGGACCAGAGCGTGTCTTGCGCCGGTACGGCGGTCCGGGCGGCGCCTTGCGCATGGCTCGCCCGGGAGGCAACTGCCAGCGAGAGCAGACGCGGACTCATTGGCACTTGGCCCGCCTTCTTGGTAAGGTTCCGGCTTGGTCCTGCGCATCACCGGCACCACACCAGGCCACTGATGTCCCCGAGGCAATCGGCAACGCAGCCCAAAGGAACAAGCGATCAAAGGAGGCAGACGCCATGACCTATTTTGATCTCGGGCCATACAGCCGCAAAGTCACCACGTCATCGCCCGACGCACAGCTATGGTTCGACCGAGGGCTCAACTGGGTGTTCGGATTCAACCACGGCGAAGCGATCAAGTGCTTCCGGAAAGCACTTCAGCATGACGCCGACTGCGCGATGGCACATTGGGGCATCAGCTACGCTTCCGGGCCCAACTACAACCTGCCCTGGGTTCGCTATGACGCGCACGGTCGGCAGATGGCGCTGGCGGCGTCTTACGACGCGATGCAGGACGCGCTCGCGCATGCGGACAACGCAAGCCCGGTCGAGCAAGCGCTGATCCGAGCCTTGCCTGCGCGCTATCCTCAGCGCGAGGCGATCGAGGACATGTCGCCGTGGGACAAGTCCTTTACGCAAGAAATGCGCAAAATCTTCGCGGCCTTTCCCGATGATCTCGAGGTCCGAAACATCTTTGCCGAAGCGATCATGAACGAGACCCCGTGGCTGATGTGGGACCTCCCCTCCGGCAAACCCGCCGCGGGCGCCGGCACCGACGAATGCAGAGCAGTCCTCGAGCAAGCCTTCGACAAGATTCCGGCTGCGTGGGATCATCCGGGCCTGCTGCATCTCTATGTCCACCTCATGGAGATGTCGCCCTTCCCGCAGCGGGCGATGCGGGCTGGCGACCGGTTGCGCGCGCTCGTTCCCGACGGCGGCCATCTGATCCACATGCCGACCCATCTCGACGTGCTTTGCGGGCAATACAACGACGTGCTGCTCTATAACCAGAAGGCGCTGGCGACCGACCGCAGCTTCCTCGCCTATTCGGACGATCCAGGCGTCTACCTCATCTACGTCATTCACAACTTCCACTTCGCGATCTACGGCGCGATGTTCCTCGGCCAGTACGCCCCCGCCATCGCGACGGCCGAGGAGCTGATCGCCACGGTCCCGGAGCCGGTGTTGCGTATCGAATCTCCGCCGATGGCGGATTTCCTCGAGGGCTACCTGACGATGAAGCAGCACGTTCTCGTGCGCTTCGGCAAATGGCGTGACATCATCGCACAGAAACTGCCGCAGGACCCCGAGCTCTACTGCTCGGTGACCGCCATGATCCACTACGCCAAGGCGGTCGCTCATTCGGCACTCGGCAATGTCGCCGAGGCCGAGACTGAGAAGGCGTTGTTCGCGGCGGCGAGGATCCGCGTGCCGGAGAGCCGGCTCATCCACAACAACAAGGTGGTGAACTTGCTCAGCGTGGCCGAGGCGATGCTGAACGGCGAACTGGAATACCGCAAGGGCAATTACGATACTGCATTCGCGCAGCTGCGCCGGTCGGTCGAGCTCAGCGACGCGTTGCCCTATGATGAGCCCTGGGGATGGATGCAGCCGCCGCGTCATGCGCTCGGCGCGCTACTTCTGGAGCAGGGACGAGTAGAGGAAGCCGAGGCGGTTTATCGTTCCGATCTCGGCCTCGATGGCAAGCTGAGCCGAGCCTGCCAGCATCCCGATAATCTGTGGTCGCTCCACGGACTGCACGAATGCCTGGTTCGCCGCGGCGACAAGGTCGAGACCGCGCTGATCAGGCAGCGGCTCGATCTCGCCCAGGCCCGCGCGGAGGTGCCGATCAGAGCATCCTGCTTCTGTCGGAGAATGGACATGGCAGCCGCTTAGCTAGAGCATGATCCGGAAAAGTGTGCAGCGGTTTTTCCGAAAAGATCATGCTCAACAACAACCTAAAGCGCGATGACGATTCACCCTAATGTCATCGCGCTTTAGCCCGCGGCTACCCGAGTTCATCAGGACAGGCCGGGCCCGCCTACACCAGCCGGCTCTGCACCACCGCCGCCTGAATGAACGAGGCGAACAACGGATGCGGCTCGAAGGGGCGCGACTTCAGCTCGGGGTGGAACTGCACGCCGATGAACCAGGGGTGATCCTCGTATTCCACGATCTCCGGCAGCACGCCGTCGGGCGAGAGGCCTGAGAACTTCAAGCCGTGCTGCTCCAGACGATCCTTGTAGGCGGTGTTGACCTCGTAGCGGTGGCGGTGGCGCTCGGAAATCTCGGTCGCGCCGCCATAGACCCGCGAAACGCGGCTGCCACGCGTGAGCGCCGCGGGATACGCACCAAGCCGCATCGTGCCACCGAGGTCGCCGGCCCGCGAGCGCTTCTCGAGCTCATTTCCGCGCAGCCATTCGGTCATCAGACCGACGAGCGGCTCCTTCGTCGGACCGAACTCGGTGGAGTTGGCCTCCTCGATGCCGACGAGATTTCGTGCCGCTTCGATCACCGCCATTTGCATGCCGAAGCAGATGCCGAAATACGGCACGTCGCGCTCGCGCGCGAACTGCGCCGCCTTGATCTTGCCCTCGGCACCGCGCTGGCCGAAGCCGCCGGGCACCAGGATGCCGTTGACGTGCTCGAGGAACGGCGCGGGATCTTCCTTCTCGAAGATCTCGCTCTCGATCCAGTCGAGATTGACCTTCACCTTATTGGCGATGCCGCCATGCGACAGCGCCTCGATCAGCGACTTATACGCATCCTTCATGCCGGTGTACTTGCCGACGATGGCGATGGTGACGTTGCCCTCGGGATTGCGGACGCGCTCGTTGATCTGCTGCCAGCTCTGCAGCGCCGGCGGAATCCGCGAGCCGATGCCGAACGCGGCGAGTACCTCGTCGTCGAGGCCCGCGGCGTGATAGGCCTCGGGAACGGCGTAGATGTTGTCGACGTCGCGCGCTTCGATCACGGCGCTTTCGCGCACGTTGCAGAACAGCCCGAGCTTGCGGCGTTCTTCCTTCGGAATCTCGCGATCGGTGCGACAGAGCAGGATATCCGGCTGGATGCCGATCGAGCGCAGCTCCTTCACCGAATGCTGCGTTGGTTTTGTCTTGAGCTCGCCGGCGCTCGGAATATAGGGCAGCAGCGTGAGGTGAATATACACCGCATGGTCGCGCGGCAGCTCGTTGCCAAGCTGGCGGATCGCCTCGAAGAACGGCAGGCCCTCGATGTCGCCGACGGTGCCGCCGATCTCGACCAGCACGAAGTCGTACTCGTCGTTGCCTGACAGCACGAACTCCTTGATGGCGTTGGTGACGTGCGGCACGACCTGGATCGTCGCGCCGAGATAATCGCCGCGGCGCTCCTTGGAGATGATGTCCTGATAGATGCGGCCGGTGGTGATGTTGTCGGCCTTCGTCGCCGGCCGTCCGGTGAAGCGCTCATAGTGACCGAGATCGAGATCGGTCTCCGCGCCGTCATCGGTCACGAACACTTCGCCGTGCTGATACGGCGACATCGTTCCGGGATCGAGATTGAGATAGGGATCGAGCTTACGGAGGCGGACCTTGTAGCCCCGGGCTTGCAACAGAGCACCCAGTGCCGCTGAAGCCAGACCCTTGCCGAGCGAAGAGACCACGCCGCCGGTGATGAATATGTACCGCGCCATGGGACTTAACCTTTAATCCCCCGAACTCGATTCGCAAAAGCGATTCGTGTCCCGCCCCAAACAATTTGCGGGCCTGTGGGTGAGCCAGAACTGAGTGTGTTGCCAGAGCCTTGATGGGGATTGTTGATGCAGGACGCTAGGCGTTGTCCTGCATGGCCCCTCTGCTTTATTGCGAACGTGGCGGCTGCGGACCGGCAGGTGCCTGATTCTGCTGCTGCTCGTCCGCCTTCTTCAGCGTATCGAGGACACCGCCAGAGGTCGGCGGCGCCACCGGAGCCGCACCACCGGCGGGCTGAGACTGCGATGCCGGCTGGCCAATGATCGAAGACGGCTTGCGGTCATACCCCGCATACCAGGACAGGAAGAGGCTGGTCAGGAAGAAACCGGCGGCCAGGATCGCGGTCGTGCGCGACAAGAGATTCGCGGTGCCGCGGCTCGACATGAAGCCTGCGCCTCCACCCATGCCGAGGCCGCCGCCTTCCGACTTCTGCAGCAGCACGGCGCCGATCATCACGGCGACGATCATGAGATGGATAACGATTACAACGGTCTGCATGATACCCTTCCGTCACAAGCCGACAGCGCCGGTGCCGGCAGCCATCGCGCTTTGCGGGTTTTCCTGAAGTTGGGCGGTGTTACACGATCAGGACTGGCATTGCCACCCCCGATGGGTCCGGACTCCGCTTTGAGCCGCCTGCGCTTTGCCGGTTAGCTAAGGGCAGCCCTTGGCGATCGCAAGGAAATCGGCCGCCTTGAGGCTGGCACCGCCGACCAGCGCGCCGTTGACGTTCTCGACCGCCATCAATTCGGCCGCATTCGACGGCTTGACCGAGCCGCCATAGAGGATGCGCATCCTCGCCCCCTCGTGGCTGAAGCGGGAGGTCAACAGTTCCCGGATAAAGCCATGAATCTGCTCGACATCCTGGGCTGTGGGAGTCAGGCCCGTGCCGATCGCCCAGACCGGCTCATAGGCCACAACCAGATTGTCGGCCTTTGAGCCGTCCGGCAGCGACAGATTGAGCTGGCCCCGCAAAATATCCAGGGTCTGACCGGCATCACGCTGTCCCTGCGTCTCGCCGACGCAGACGATCGCGATCACCCCTGCCCGCCAGGCGGCCTCGGCCTTTTGCCGCACCAAATCATCGCTCTCGCCGTGGTCGGCGCGGCGCTCGGAATGGCCAACGATGATGACGGAAGCGCCCGCATCCACCAGCATTTCAGCCCCGATATCGCCGGTATGGGCGCCGGAGGCCTTGGGGTGGCAATCCTGCGCACCAACGGCGACCTTTTTGCCGGCCGCCTTGGCCGCAAAGGCTGAGATCAACGTCGCAGGCGGACACACCAGGAGATCCGCCTTGGCGGCGACCTCTGCCGCGCCGGCGAGCATGGCGTCGAATTCGGCAGCGGAGGCCCTCAGGCCATTCATCTTCCAGTTTCCGGCGATCAGCGGTCGGATGGCGTCTGTCATGTCCAAATTCCAGCGAAATGAGGTCGGGCATGCGCTAGCAGACCGGGCGTCCCAGTTCCAGACCCGGCCTGTTAACACAGCTTAAGGGAGCGGCAGGTTGCGGGGGGAAAGCCGCCACTTTATGATGCCATATCAATTCGGTGATGCGCTTTTGCGGAATCTGCTTTAAGGCGCGCCCGGTTCCCTCCTGCCAAACAAGTTGGACGCAATGCTTCGAGGAATGCGCAAGGCCTCATCAAACTGGCTCGGCAAGACGATTATGGCCGTGGTGATGGGTGTATTGATCATCAGTTTCGGCATTTGGGGCATCGCCGACATCTTCCGCGGCTTCGGGCAGTCCACGGTGGCCAAAGTCGGCCACACGGAGATTTCGCTGAACGAATTCCGTCAGATCTATACCGACCGCATGCAGCAGATCGGCCGCCAGTTCGGCCGCCCGCTGACACCAGAGCAGGCGCACGCCTTCGGCCTTGACCGCCAGGTGCTCCAGCAGGCGATCGCGGAAGCCGCCCTCGATGAAGAGGCCCGCCGGCTCGGGCTTGGCGTGTCGGACGATGAGCTCCGCCGGATGATCATGAACGACCCGAACTTCAAGGGCGCAGCGGGCAATTTCGACGCACAGCGCTTCCAGGCCATGATCCGCAATTTCGGCTATACCGAGCAGCGTTACACCGCCGAGCAGCGCAAGGTGTCGCTGCGCCGACAGATCACCGGCACGATCGGCGCGGGCCTCGAGCCGTCCAAGACCATGATCGATGCGCTGAGCCGCTACCAGAACGAGCAGCGCTCCATCGAATTCGTCAAACTCGACGCCGCGCAGGCCGGCACGATCGATCCGCCCTCGCCCGAGGCGCTCGCCGCGTATTTTGAGGACCACAAAGTCCAATTCCGTGCGCCCGAATACCGCAAGATCTCCTTCGTCGTGATCTCGCCGGAAGAGATCGGCAAGTGGACCGACGTCTCCGACGACGACGCCAAGAAGGTGTTCGAGCAGCGTAAGGACCGGCTCGGCACGCCGGAGAAGCGCCAGGTGCATCAGCTCGTATTCCCGACGGTCGAGGAGGCGCAAGCTGCGCGCACCAAGCTCGCAAGCGGAACGTCGTTCGAGGACCTCGCCAAGGAGCGCGGGCTTAGCGCGGCGGACTCCGATCTCGGCCTCGTCACCAAATCCGCGATCCTCGATCCGGCCGTGGCGGACGCCGCCTTTGCGCTGCCCGCTGGCGAGATCAGCCAGCCCGTCCAGGGCCGCTTCGGCGTGGCGCTGGTCAAGGTCGACAAGATCGAGCCGGGCGCGGAGGCCAACTTCGCCAACCTCGCCGGCGACATCAAACGGGAAATCGCAGCCGAACGCGCCCGCGCCAAGGTCGCCGAATTGCGCGACAAGATGGAAGACGAGCGCGGCGGCGGCTCCAGCGTCATCGACGCGGCGCAGAAGCTCGGGCTTGCTGCCGTGACCATCGAGGCCGTCGACCGCTCCGGCCGCACGCCGAACGGCCAGCCGGTCGCCAACATCCCGCAAGGGCTCGACGTGGTGTCGCAAGCCTTCAACAGCGACGTCGGCGTCGACAACGATCCGATCTCATTCCGCGGCGGCTATGTCTGGTACGACGTGCTCGGCATCACGCCGTCGCGCGAGCGTAGCCTCGACGAGGTCCGCGACCAGGTCGAGGCACGCTGGCGTCAGGACCAGATCACGACCAAGCTGCGCGCCAAGGCGACCGAGATCGTGCAGAAGCTCGAACAGGGTGGCAAGCTCGCGGACGAAGCCGGAGCCATCAACGCCAAGGTCGAGACCGCCGCAAGCTTCAAGCGCGAGGACACCCCCGCCGGCGTGCCGTCGAGCCTGGTCGCGGCCGCATTCCGCACCGCCAAGGACGGCGTCGGCCAGAGTCCGGGTGCGGGCGGCGATGTCATCATCTTCCGCGTGACCGACATCGTCGATCCGCCGGTCGATCTCGCCTCCGAAGGAATCGCCAAGCTGAAGGAGAGCCTCGACCGTTCGCTCACCGACGAGCAGGTCGCGTCCTACGTCAACAAGCTTGAAACCAACATCGGAACCACCATTAATCAGGCCGCCTTCGCGCAGGTGACGGGCGCGAACCAGTAATCAGTTGAAAGCACGCGATGGACGACCTGAAATCGATTATCGGAAAAGTGGCGACCGGCGCCAGCCTGTCGCGTGACGAAGCAGCCTCCGCCTTCGATGCCATGATGTCCGGCGAGGCCACCCCCTCGCAGATGGGCGGGCTTCTGATGGCGCTGCGTGTGCGCGGCGAGACCGTGGACGAGATCACAGGCGCGGTCTCGGCGATGCGCTCCAAGATGCTGCGCGTGGACGCACCGGCGGATGCCGTCGACATCGTCGGCACCGGCGGCGACGGCTCGGGCTCGGTCAACGTCTCGACCTGCGCGTCGTTCATCGTCTCGGGCGCCGGCGTGCCGGTCGCCAAGCACGGCAACCGCGCGCTGTCGTCGCGCTCGGGCGCAGCCGACGTGCTGGCCTCGCTCGGCGTGAGGATCGACCTCAAGCCCGAGGACGTCGGCCGCTGCGTGCGCGAATGCGGCATCGGCTTCATGTTCGCCCCCGCGCATCATCCCGCAATGAAGAACGTCGGCCCAACCCGCGTCGAACTCGCCACCCGCACCATCTTCAACCTGCTCGGACCGCTGTCCAATCCGGCCGGCGTGAAGCGGCAGATGGTCGGCGTGTTCTCCCGGCAATGGGTGCAGCCGCTGGCGCAGGTGCTGAGGAATCTCGGCTCCGACTCGGTCTGGGTGGTTCACGGCTCCGACGGACTCGACGAGATTACCCTCACCGGCCCGACCTTCGTCAGCTCGCTGCACAAGGGCGAGATCAAGACCTTTGAGATCACCCCAGAGGACGCAGGCCTTCCGCGCTGCGAAGCGGTCGGCCTGAAGGGTGGTGATGCCGACGCCAACGCGATCGCGCTGCAAAGCGTGCTCGACGGCAAGCCCAGCGCCTATCGCGATGTCGCGCTGGTCAACGCGGCTGCCGCGCTGGTGGTGGCCGGCCATGCCAAGGATATCAAGGAAGGTGTGGCGCTCGGCGCCAAGTCGATCGACAGCGGCGCGGCGTCGGCGCGGCTAAAACACCTGATCGCGGTCTCCAATAGCTGAGCCTCGCATGTCGGACATCCTGACCAAGATCGAGGTGTATAAGCGCGAGGAGATCGCAGCAGCCAAGCGCGCGCAGCCGCTGGCCGCGTTGGAAGCCAAAGCCAAGGTCGCTTCTGCGCCGCGCGGTTTTCTGCGCGCGATCCGTAACAAGCTCGCCAATGGCGACTATGCGCTGATCGCCGAGGTCAAGAAGGCGTCCCCCTCCAAGGGGCTGATCCGTCCCGATTTCGACCCGCCGCTGCTCGCCAAGGCCTACGAGGCCGGCGGCGCTGCTTGCCTGTCGGTGCTGACGGATACGCCATCCTTCCAGGGGCATATCGACTTCATGGTCGCAGCGCGCGCGGCGACGTCGCTGCCGGTGCTGCGCAAGGATTTTCTGTTCGACACCTATCAGGTGGTCGAGGCCCGCGCCTATGGCGCCGATTGCATCCTGATCATCATGGCCGCGCTCGACGATGCGGTGGCAAAAGATATCGAGGATGCCGCGCTGGCGCTCGGCATGGACGTCCTGGTCGAGATCCATGACGCGAGCGAGCTCGACCGCGCGCTGAAACTGCGCTCACCGATGATCGGGGTCAACAATCGTAACCTGCGGACCTTCGAAACCACGCTTGCGACCAGTGAGACGCTGGCCCCGCTGATCCCCGAGGGGCGGCTGACGGTCGGCGAAAGCGGCATCTTCACACCCGCTGACCTCGCCCGCCTCGAGCGCGTGGGCATGTCGACCTTCCTCGTCGGCGAAAGCCTGATGCGACAAGCCGACGTGACGGCTGCCACCCGCGCGCTCCTGTCGCGCGAGGCCCCGCGCGCCACGGGCATGCGCTGAGATGGCGCGTTCATCGTCCAAGACCAAAGCAAAGGCAAATCCCGCCCTCACCCATATCGGCGCCTCCGGCGAGGCGCGGATGGTGGACGTGTCGGAGAAGCCCGCGACCGAGCGGCTCGCCGTCGCGGAGGGGCGCGTCGTCATGACCAGGGCGACGCTCGATCTGATCCGCTCCGGCAACGCCAAGAAGGGCGACGTGCTCGGGACCGCCCGCATTGCCGGCATCATGGCGGCCAAGCGAACCTCGGAGCTGATCCCGCTCTGCCATCCCCTCGCGCTGTCGAAGGTGACCGTCGACATCGAGCCCGACGACGGACTGCCGGGGTGCCACGTGCGCGCCGCCGTGAAGGTCACTGGTCCCACCGGCGTTGAGATGGAGGCGCTGACCGCCGTCTCGGTCGCCTGCCTCACGATCTATGACATGATCAAGGCGGTGGAGCGCGGCGTGCGCATCGAGGGAATTCATCTCGTCGAGAAGAAGGGCGGCAAGTCCGGCCACTACCGCGCCTAGATCATGATCCGGAAAAGTGTGCAGCGGTTTTCCGACAAGATCATGCTCAATCAATAAAGCGCACGCACTGAACTATTTCGCCTCACGCTGGCGCTCGCGGTAAGCGCGCGTCTTCATCCGGTTGCCACACAGCGTCGACATGCACCAGCGCCGGGTGGACGGTTTCGACCGGTCGTAGAACACGCGGCGACATTCCTCCGACGCACACATCTTCAGCCGGTCCAGCGTGCCCGCAAGCGTGCCGTCGTGAAACTCGATGGCGATCGCCGACAAGCCCGCAAGGGCATCCTGACGCACCGCTGCGAGCGTTGCGCCGCGGCCCGCACGTGCCTCTACCCGCAACGGAAACGGCTCGAGCGCGCCATCGAGTGCACCAAGAACATCCCTGTTCCTGCGCCGCTCGGCCGGCTCGCATTGCAGATAGGCGCGCAGCGCCTCGCGCAGTCGCAGCGTGGTCTGGAACATCGCTGGCGTGATCTTAGCGCCGCCCTCGCCCATGCCGTGCTCCGCCAACCACTCCCCGAGCTCCTTCGGGCCTGAAAGCGCATCGCTCTGCGGATGCTGTACGCCGAAGTGCAAGAAGTGGCGGACATCGAGCGAATTGGCGAAGTCGTAGAGCGCGGCCAGCTCGTCGGGAACTTTGAATTTCCGGGATTGCTTCGACATGGACACTAGTAAATCATTTTTACTGGTTGACCGCAACCGACATTGGTATAATTCGTTTACTGGTGTCATTTGGCGCGTCACACCATGGAGACCGAGATGGCAGACACAACGACATTCACCCACTATCGCATTTTCTACGGCTGGCTCGTCGTCGCCGCCGCCTTCGCGGTGACGTTCGTCGGCTTCGGTTCCGCCTATACGTTCAGCGCGTTCCTGGAACCACTCCAACGCGACTTCGGCGCCTCGCGCGGCTCGGTTTCGCTGGTGTTCTCGATCGCGGGCTTTCTGTATTTCGCGCTCGGGGTCGTCAGCGGCCCGCTCGCCGACCGCTTCGGCGCGCGTCCCCTGGCCGTGACGGGCATGATTGTGGTCGCCGCAGGCCTTGCGGCCGCAAGCGCGGCGCACTCCCTCACCGAGGTCTATCTCGCCTACGGGCTCGGAATAGGCCTCGGCGTCGGCTGCGCCTACGTCCCCGCGATCGGTGCGATGCAGCGCTGGTTCGTCAAACACCGCGGATTTGCTTCCGGTCTCGCCGTCAGCGGCATCGGGCTCGGCACACTGGCGATGCCGCCGATAGCAGCGCTGCTGATCGCGACAGTCGGCTGGCGCGGGGCCTATCTGGTGCTCGCCGCGGTCGCCATCGTGCTGGGCGGCGGGATTTCATTGCTGCTCGAGAACGATCCGCGCGACCGTGGCCTCGGCCCGGACGGCGCCCCGCCCGAGGCAGCACGCTCGATTGGAAGCGGAGGCGCGGCGGTGCTGGAGGCCGTGCGCTCGGCGCGGTTCGCAGGCCTCTATCTGTCTTGCCTGGTCTGCTCGTTCGGCGCTTTCGTCCCGTTCGTACATCTCGTGCCCTACGCACGCGATCACGGCGTTGCGACCTCGTCCGCCGTGCTGCTGCTTGGCACGATCGGCGTCGGCAGTACCGCCGGGCGGTTCCTGCTCGGCGGCCTTGCCGACCGGATCGGCCGCGACCGGTCGCTGATCATGGTCCTGCTCGGCATGGCGCTCGCCATGGCGATCTGGGCGATCTCGGCGGGCGCCTTCGCGCTCGCCGGCTTCGCCTTCGTGTATGGCGTGTTCTACGGCGGCTGGGTCGCGGTGCTCCCCGCGGTCGTGATGGACCATTTCGGCGGACGCAACGTCAGCGGCATCATCGGCATCCTCTACACCAGCGTCGCGTTCGGCACGCTGATCGGGCCGACCGCCGCAGGCTTCGCCTACGACGCAACGCACAGCTACACGCTGCCGATCCTGATCAGCGCCGCCGCAAATGTCGTCGCGGCGCTGATCGCGGCGGCGCCGCTGTTGCGAAGTGCAACGCGGACGATCAGCGCAGTGAGGCGCTGATCGATCCGAACTTGCTGTTGAGCTTGGTGCCGAGCCCGTTGACGACGGTGATGATGGCAAGCGAAATGCCGGCGGCGATCAAGCCGTATTCGATCGCGGTAGCGCCGGACTCGTCGGCAATGAACTTTTGCAACGTCGTCTTCATGATCTCGTTATCCTGTCCTCTCCGTGGGATGACGGGACAACTCGCAAATGTCGTGCCAGCGCGCGCGCGAGCATCGCCAGCACGTTAGATGGTTAAGTTTCGATTGACGCGGACATAACCGGCAAGATTTGACCGCCCAGATACACCGCACCGGCAATATCTGCTGGCCCTGCTCATCGCGCGCACCTTAGGACTCTCGCGTCGATTCATCTTTCATTAACCGCGATTCCTAACGTCGCCTCCACATCGTTCCCGTAAACCAACGGATGTTTCCGGGTTCAAGAACTGATCCTGGCGTGTACACGGCAGCGTTTCAGAACATGACGGAATTCGGCAGTCGCCTCCTCGGTCAAACGGCACTGACCCGCAGCGGACCGATCCGCTGGCTGGTGGTGGGCGGCATGCTGCTGATTGCGGCGATCGCGATCGGCGCGACGCTGATGGCCCAGAACTTCCGCGAGCGCGCGCTGCGCAACAGTGCGCGCGAGCTGGATAACACGGCGCTGCTCCTTGCTCATCATTTCGACCAGCAGCTGCAGGATTTCGAGGTCATCCAGAAAGACCTCATCACGAATATGCGCGCCAGCGGCATCGCAAGCGTCGAAGACTATCGCAGGCGCCTGTCCACGCGGGACGTCCATCGGACGCTTCGCTCCAAGATGGAGGCGCTGTCCTACGTGGGCGGCGTCAACATCTTCGACGCCGACGGCGAGCTGATCAACTCTTCGCTCGTCTGGCCTCCGCCGAAGGTCAATGTCGCCGACCGCGCCTATTTCCGAACTTTCAAATCCGATCCGCGCGCGCCGGACATGCTGGTCCAACCCGTCCATAGCCGCGTCTCCGGCATGTGGACGATCCTGATCCTTCGCAAAGTCACTGGCCCGAACGGCGAGTTCCTGGGCCTGGTCGGCCGCGGCATCGAGCCTGCCAGTTTCGAGAAATTCTTCGCCTCCGTTGCGCTCGGCGAAGGCGCGACGATCTCGATGCTTCATCGCGACGGCACGCTGCTCGCCCGCTACCCCCATGTCGACGAAGCCATGGGTCAGAACTTCAAGATCGGCCCCGAGGCGCAGCAGAAGGTTTTCGACCTCGATCACTTCACTGGCCGCTTCACAAGCACGGTCGACGGTGACGATCGCCTGATCTCGTCGCACGCCCTGCCCCACTTCCCGATCGTGATGGTCGCGACCAACACGAGAACGGCGGCGCTCGCGGACTGGCGCGAGCAGATCGCACTCCTGGTCTCGATCGCCATCGCCGCCGCGCTCGCCATCACTGCGCTGCTGATCGCCGTGGTTCGCAAACTTTCCGCACAGCACCGCCTTTCACGGGAACGGCTGACGCTGGAGAAGCAGCGGCTCGACCGTGCCGTCAACAACATGACGCAGGGGCTCCTGCTGTTCGACGCCTCGCAACGGCTGATCGTCTGCAACCAGCGCTATCTCGAGATGTACGGCCTCTCGGCCGACGTCGTGAGGCCCGGTTGCAGCTTTCACGACATCATCGCGCACCGCAAGGCGACCGGCTCATTCGCCGGCGACGTCAACCGCTATGTCGCGCGCGTGCTGCGCGACGTCCACCTCCGCAATTCCATGGTGATCGACACCTCCGACGGCCGCTCGATCCAGATCGTCAACGAGCCTCTCGCCGACGGCGGGTGGGTTGCCACGCATGAGGACATCACCGAGCGCCGCCGCACCGAGGAGCGCATCACCCATCTTGCGCATTACGATGCGTTGACCGACCTGCCCAACCGCACCATGTTCCACGAGCATCTGCGGAACGCGTTGGATGCTATCGCTGACGGCGAGCAGATCGCCGTGCATTACATCGACATCGACGAATTCAAGGGCGTCAACGACGCGCTCGGCCATCTCGTCGGCGACGAGCTGCTGAAATCGATCGCCGCGCATCTGAACCGTTGCGCCGGCGGGACCGAATTCGTCGCCCGCCTCGGCGGCGACGAATTCGCGATCGTACAGAGCGCCGTGAACTCGCCTGACCACGTCACCGATCTCGTGGCGCGGGTCTTCGCCGCCATCCGCGAGCCGTTCGACTGCATGGGCCACCACCTCACCACCGACGCCTCGATCGGCATTGCGCTGGCGCCGGACCATGGCACCGAGCTCGATCAGATCCTGAAGAATGCGGATCTGGCGATGTACGCCGCCAAAGCCGCCGGACGCCGCACCTATCGTTTCTTCGAGCCGGAGATGGATGCCAAGGTCCGTGAGCGGCGGCAGCTCGAGACCGACCTCAGGCATGCCATCGCCCATGGCGGGCTCGAAGTGTTCTATCAGCCCTGCCTCAGCCTGAAGGACGACACCATCACGGGCTGCGAGGCTCTGGTGCGCTGGCGCCATCCGGAGCGCGGCATGGTCTCGCCCGCCGAGTTCATCCCGATCGCGGAGGACACGGGCCTCATCAACGAGATCGGCGAGTGGGTGCTCACGACGGCGTGCCGGGATGCTGCGACCTGGCCGGATGACATCCGCCTAGCGGTCAACGTCTCGCCCGTGCAGTTCAAGAGCGGCACGCTGGCGCTGAAGATCATGGCGGCGCTCGCCGCCTCCAACCTGCCGGCAAGCCGGCTCGAGCTCGAGATCACCGAGGCCGTGCTGATCCGCGACGACGACACCGCGCTCGCCATCCTGCATCAGCTCCGCGCCATCGGCGTGCGCATCGCGCTCGACGATTTCGGCACCGGCTACTCGTCACTGAGCTACCTGCACCGCTTCCCGTTCGACAAGATCAAGATCGATCGCTGCTTCGTCGAGGATATCGCCGGCCCCGATGGCTCCTCCAGCATCGTGCAGGCCGTGGTCAACCTCGCCGCTGCGCGGCGTATGACCACGACCGCGGAGGGCGTGGAGACCGAGGAACAGCAGCGCCTGCTCCGCGCGCTCGGCTGTAGCGAAATGCAGGGCTATCTGTTCAGCGCCGCGAAGCCAGTCGACAAGGTGCAGGAGCTGTTTACGCTCCACCGCAGCCGTCTCTCCCAGCGAAGCGACCACGAGAGCCGCCGCCAAGCAAGCTAGGCTGTAGGCCGAGATGCGGTAGGGTGGGCAAAGGAGCGTCAGCGACGTGCCCACCGCTTCTGTATCCGCGGCGAGACACGAGGTTGGGCACACCTCGCTTTGCCCACCCTGCGAACCACGACGCGAGGCCTAAAGC
>NZ_JBBIAR010000077.1:0-44021 GCF_054185165.1 Bradyrhizobium sp. UFLA05-109
GGCCCACACGATCCGCCGCCTTCTCGACAACAATCCGCGCGATCTCGGCCGCGATGCCATCCTGAAGATGTATCAGGCGGCATTCTGATCACACGCCGCTTTGCTGCCGCGCACAACACTAAGTCCAACGTCTAGTCAGCAGGCGACTTGACAGTCGAAACGCTCCGCGCGCACATTCTTACACTAAGTAAGAATGACGACAGGGACGGAAATGTCGGAGCAGCCGAGAAGTCGGCGGCAGACGCGTGCGGCCATTCTTGGGCATCTGCTCAAGTCGGGCGGCATGTTTCGGCCTCCTCTGGCCAGGGCGGTGCGCCTGTCTGAGGCAAGCCTGTCGCGCATCCTGATTGATCTGAAGGCGGAGGGCCTGATCGCGGAAGTGAGGCGACCTGCGCCTTACATCGGTGGCCCAACCGGTCTGGTGTCGCTCGACACGTCCGTGGCCTTGGCGGCATTCGAGCTGACCACACAGCGGCTGAGTGTCGCGGTCGGGGCGCTTTCGGGTGAGCTGAGCTACGTCGAGCGTCTGCCATTGCCGAAGACGCTGACGGTCGACACCGTCGGCGGGGTCTTCCGCGACGCGCTGCATTTGCTCCAGACCTGGACGCGGCGGCGAGGGGTCGACCTTGCGCAGATCGGAGTTTCGGTTCCCGGACTCGGCCGGCTGAGCGAACTGCACAATCCGATCATTCCCTGCGACATTACCCAGGTTCGCGACATGTTCAGCGAGATGTTTGCGGACGTGCCGGTCGAGTTCACCAACTCGGTCGTGGCGCATGCGATGTTTCATCGCTGCCGCACCGAACATTATCCGCTTGTGGGCGCCCATCTGTTCGTGTTCGTCGGCCAGGGTGTCGCGGGCGCATGGGTGGACGACGCGATCGAGGCCAATGCCTCGCGGCCGGTCGAGCTGGGCCACATGGTGTTCGGCGAGGGCGGTCCGCGATGCCGCTGCGGCCATCATGGCTGCGTCGAAGCCTATGCCTCGCTTCCTGCACTCGCCGAGCTTCTTGGTATTGGCGAAACGGATTTGCTCCAGCTCGGCGACGATTGGGTAAATGCAATCTCGGTTCCGTCCCGTCTGCGCCAGGAGTTGCGGCGCCGCTTGTTCCGGCTCGGCCTTGCGATCGGCAATACGCTGAACGTTAAGCCCTGTCCTGGTGTTGTCATCAGCGGCTGGCCGTCCCTTCTCGCCGAGGACGACCGAAAGGCCGTGGTCGAGGGGATCGATGCCAGCCTGCTCGGCGGACGCAAGCTCGCCGAGGTGTCGCTCGCTTTCGTGCCGCCGTCGAACAGTAACGATCCGAATGCGGCGCTCGCCTTTGCCGCCTGTTGCCTGGCGTGCCGCGGCGGCATGCCGGCCGCATCGACGGAGGCTGCCTGAAATGCCCTGAGGCCTGCGGCTCGCCGCGCCAAAAAGTTCACACCCGGGAGGAACTGCTATGCCGATCACAACAATAACAAGGCGTCATCTGCTCGCTGGATCCGCTGCCGCGCTGGCACTGCCGGCGCTTGCGCGCGCGCAAGGTGCGGTCAAGCCGCGGCTGACCGTCATCTCGCAATGGTCCGCAGGCAGCGATGGCGCGGCCATCACGGCGCTCGGCAAGAAATTCGAGGAGAAGGGCGGAATTTGGCAGCACTCGCCCGTCCCGGGGTTCACCACCGAGATGATGAACAAGCTGCGTGCTCAGATCATCGCCGGCGATCCGCCAGCCTGTTCGCAACTCAAGGGCCCCGAGATTGCGGCTTGGTCGAAGATAGCCCCGACCGTCAATCTCGATGCCCTTGTTGCTGCCGCCGGCTACGAAAAGGTTGTCGCTCCAGATCTTGCACGATTGCATAAGCCGGGGGGCAAGTGGATTTCGCTGCCATTGCAAATCTACAGCACCAACATGTTGTTTCTCTCCAAACGTGCGATGGACAAAGCCAAGGCCGACAAGATCCCCGTCACCTGGGCCGACTTCAACGATCTCGCCGAGAAGATGAAAGCGGGGGGTGTCACATTTCCCATCGCCAACGGCGGCACCCGCCCCGACGACGGGCAGAAATTCGAGGCCTCTTTCGCCGGCATCAGTCCGACTTCATACCGCGCGGCCATCATGAATCTCGACACGAAGGCCCTGCAGGGCCCCGAGATAAAGGCCGCGTTCGCGCAGGTGCGCAAGATCGCCGACTGGATGGATCCCAACGTCGGCGCCCAACCCTTTGCCACCAACCTGAAGCGTTTCGTCGACGGCGACATGGGCATAATGATCCAGGGCGGGTGGGCGCAGGGCGTGTTACGCAACGCCGGTTTCAAGTTCGACGACTTTGTCATCGCCCCGGGCCCCAGTGACAATACCAAGCCGGTGTTCCTGTTGAATGCCGATGCCTTCATATTCTGGCAGCGCAAAGAGGCCGATCTGCAGGCCGGTCAGACATTGATGGCCCAGCTCGTCATGGATCCGGCGATCCAGACAATGTATTCGCAGATCACGGGATCGATACCCGTGCGCACCGATGTCGACCTCTCCGGTGCCGGCTGGTCGGATGGTCAGCGGCGAACGGCAGCCGCGCTCAAGGATGCTGTCGCCAACAATCAGGCCGTCCTGAGCCTCGCGCACAACATGGCGCAGGAAAACGGCCTGACCGCCGCGATGATCGACGTGATCACAGAGTATGTGAAGAACAAGACGATCACGCCGGAGCAGGCGGTCACCCGCCTCGCCGACGCCGTCGAGGGCGCGCGTTGACCGACGTCGTCTCTACAGCAACGCGACCGGGCCGGCCGGCGATTCCCGACGTGGTGCGCCGGCTGCCCGAATATCTGATGATCTGGGTGCCGCTGCTCTTGTCCGCCGCGCATCTCGTGTCGTTTTCGCTGTGGACGATCTGGATTTCGTTCACGCCATCGACGCTTGTTCCGGTCTCGGGCTGGGTGGGCTTGCGCAATTACACGTCGGTCTTGGCGTCACGAAACTGGCAGATCGCCTTCGACAATCTGCTGCTGTTTGGCAGTGCCTTCGTGCTGCTGAGCTTGATGACCGGCCTCGTGCTTGCGATCCTGCTCGATCAGCGCATTCGTGGCGAGAACGTGCTGCGATCCATCTTCCTGTACCCCCTGGCGGTGTCGTTCGTCGTCACCGGCACGGTCTGGAGCTGGCTGCTCAATCCTGGCATCGGGATCGAGAAGCTCGTCCATGACCTTGGCTGGACCTCGTTCCGGTTCGACTGGCTGGTCAACCGCGACATGGCAATCTGGACGATCGTTATCGCTGCGATCTGGCAATCCTCGGGCTTCGCCATGGCGCTCTTCCTTGCCGGCCTTCGTTCCGTCGATGCCGACATCGTCAAGGCGGCGCAGATCGACGGCGCCGGACCGATCCGGATCTACGGGCGCGTCATTTTGCCAACGCTGTGGCCGATCACCATAACCGTGATCGTCGTTCAGCTGCAGTTCGCGATTTCAGCCTTCGACCTCGTCCGCGCGCTCACCAACGGCGGGCCCGGGATCGCGACCCAGCTACCGGCTTTGGTCGTCTACGATCTCATGTTCCAGCGCAGCCAGCTCGGTCGGGGTGCGGCCGCGGCGGTGCTCATGCTGCTGATTCTTCTTGCGGTGCTGTTGCCATATGCAGCGTGGCGTTATTACCAGCGACGGCGGGTGACGCATGCGTGACCGAGCCTTCAAGCCGAGCCGAATTCTGATCTATCTGCTCGTGTCGTTGATCGCGGCTGTCTGGCTCGCGCCACTGGTTGTCGTCGTGCTGAACTCGCTCCGTAGCAACGAGGAGATCGCGCAGGCCTCAATGATCGGCTGGCCGCAACATTGGGCCTGGAGCAACTATTTCAAGGCCTGGAGCGGCTTCTGCGTCGCCGAGACCTGTGCGGGCATCCGGCCCTACATGCTGAACTCTGCGCTGGTCACGATTCCCGCGACTATCTTCTCCACCGTGCTCGGTGCGATCGCTGGCTACGCCGTGTCGCTGTGGCGCTTCCGCGGCGATAACTGGATTTATGGCATCGTGACGCTTGGTCTGTTCCTTCCGCAGCAGATGCGCCTGCTGCCCTGGACCATCGTGCTGCGGGACATCGGTCTCATCAACACGCTGACAGGCCTGGTGCTGATTCACACGATCCAGGGGCTCTCCTTCACCGTGCTGTTCTGCCGAAATTACTATGTCGCCATTCCACATGAGTTAATCAGGGCTGCGCGCATTGATGGCGCCGGGTTCTTTCGCATTTTTTGGCGCATCATTCTGCCGCTCTCGTCCCCCATCTTGATCGTCACCGTGATCTGGCAGTTCACGCACATCTGGAACGAGTTCCTCTATGGCGTGACGTTCACGACCGGCCAACAGCAGCCGGTCACGGCCGCTCTCATCGCGCTATCTGCAGCAATCGCGGATATCCCGCAGCATGGCGTGCAGAGCGCTGCGGTGATCATCGCAGCGCTGCCTACTTTGTTGATCTATCTCTTCGGCGGCAGGTACTTCGTGCGCGGCCTTACCGCCGGGGCCGTGAAATGATGGGATTGTCATGGCAGCACTAAGCATTCGCGCCCTGTCGAAGCGCTACGCCAATCTGGAGGTGCTGAAGGGCATCGATCTTGACATCGAGAGCGGCGAGTTCACCGTGCTGGTCGGGCCGTCGGGCTGCGGCAAGTCCACACTGCTCAACATCGTGGCCGGGCTCGATCGTGCGAGCGCGGGGACGATCGAGATCGGCGGACGCGTCGTCAACGACATCCCGCCCAAGGACCGTGACATCGCGATGGTGTTCCAGTCCTATGCGCTCTACCCGTCGATGACGGTGCGCCAGAACATCACTTTCGGCATGGAGTGCCGCCACGTGCCGAAAGCGGAGCAGGAAAAGGCGCTGGCGAATGTGGCCAAGCTGCTCCAGATCGAGCCGCTGCTCGGCCGCAAGCCGTCGCAACTGTCCGGCGGCCAACGGCAGCGGGTGGCGATGGGCCGCGCGCTGGTGCGCGATCCACTGCTGTTCCTGTTCGACGAGCCGCTGTCCAATCTCGATGCCAAGCTGCGCGTCGAGATGCGGATGGAGATCAAGCGGCTGCATCAGCGCATCGGCGCCACCATCGTCTACGTCACCCACGATCAGATCGAGGCGATGACGATGGCGACGCGGATCGCGGTCATGCACCAGGGCGAGGTGCAGCAGTTCGCCGATCCCGACACAGTCTACCGCTATCCGGCCAATCTGTTCGTGGCGCGCTTCATGGGCTCACCGCCGATGAACACGATGAAGGCACGTCTCGAAGCGGACAATGGCGGGCCAGTGGTCGTGATCGGCGCGGGGCGGCCGGACGAAGCCCGGCTGCGCCTGCAAGGATACGACGCGGCCGCGTCCTTCGTTGGTCGCGACGTCGTGGTCGGTATCAGGCCGGAATGCATCGCCGAGGGAAATCGCGGTTTCAACGGCGCCGGCGCGCCCGTCGTCGTCAACGCGCCGGTCGAGATGGTCGAGCCCACCGGTGCGGAGACCATCGTGTTGCTGCGGCTCGGCGGCGAGTCCGCATTGGCGCGGATCGCGCCCGACATCCGGCCGGTGCCCGGCGAGCGCGCCGCCTTCGCGCTCGACACGCGCCGCATCTGCCTGTTCGACCCCGAGACGGAGCGGCTGATCGCATGACCGAGACGAGTTATCCCAGCCTTGCGGACCAGGTGGTGTTGATTACAGGCGGCGCCAGCGGTATCGGCGCGGCCTTCGTGCGCGCATTCGCGGCCCAACGGGCCCGCGTCGCTTTTCTCGACATCGACACCGATGCCGGCGAAGCCTTGGTGCGGGAGGTGACGGGCGCAGGCGGCGCAGCGCCGCTGTTCGTGCCGTGCGACTTGCTCGACATCGAGGCTCTGCGCGAGGCGATGGCACGGGTCCACGGTACGCTTGGCGATGCCGCGGTGCTGGTGAACAACGCCGCCAACGACCAGCGCCAGGTGCTGTCCGAGGTGACGCCGGCAGAATTCGACTGGACAATCGGCGTCAACTTCAAACACGTCTTCTTCGCCGCGCAAGCGGTCGTGCCGCAGATGCAGGCACGCGGTGGTGGTTCGATCATCAACATGTCGTCAGTGGCCTGGATACGCGGCGCGCCGGCGCTGCCGGTTTACGCCGCGGCCAAGGCGGCGATCGTCGGCTTCACCAACGCGCTTGCCCGGCTGGTCGGCCCCGACCGCATCCGCGTCAATGCGATTGCGCCGGGCATGGTAATCACCGAGCGTCAGCGCCGGCTCTGGTACCCGGACGAGCAAAAGATCGTAGAACTCCGCACGCGACAGGCCATTCCGGACGCCGTGACGCCGGATGACATTGCGCAGATGGCGCTGTTCCTCGCCTCCGACAATAGCCAGCGCATCACACGCCAGTGCTTTCAGGTCGACGGTGGCCTTGGCTAGGAAAGAACACGTCCGGCCACGACTTGCGCGTCATGGTCTAGGTCGTTTCATCGACGGGCGGCGTCAGGTGGGTGTTTGATCCGGATTTCGCCTTCGCCCGCTCGCGCAGGCGCTGGAACGTCACGTAGAGCATCGGCACCATGAAGATCCCGATCGAGCTGGCGGCCAGCATGCCGGCGAACACCGCGGTGCCGACGGCACGGCGGCTGAGCTCGGCGGCACCGCTCGCGATGACGAGCGGCAGGAGACCGAGGATGAACGCAACCGATGTCATCATGACCGCGCGGAAGCGCATGTGCGCTCCCTGGATCGCCGCATCGTGGAGCGCCACGCCCGCCTCGCGCTGCTCCTTTGCGAATTCCACGATCAGGATGCCGTTCTTGGCGGCGAGCGCGATCAGGACCACGAGGCCGATCTGGCCATAGAGATCGAGATTGAGGCCGGCGACCTTGATACCGACATAGGAGCCGAGCACTCCGACGACGACCGACAGGAGCACCGGGATCGGGATCACCGTGCTTTCGTACAGCGCGACCAGGAACAGATAGGCGAACAATACGGCGAGCATCAGCACGATGCCGGTCTGGCCGGCGGCCTGCTGCTCCTGATAGGCGGTGCCGGTCCATTCGAAACTGTAGCCCGCCGGCAGCACGGCGTTGGAGATCTCCGCCATGGTGGCGATCGCGGTGCCGGACGAGATGCCTGGCGCCGGGCTGCCGTTCACCGTCACCGAGCGATAGTTGTTGTAGCGGGTGATCACCTGCGGTCCGGTCACGATCTTGATGCCGGCCAACGACCGTATCGGCACCATCTGGCCGGTGTCGTTGCGCAAATAGATCCGCCAGATGTCGGAGATATCGGCGCGATCGAATGCCTCGCCCTGGACGTTGACCTGCCAGGTGCGGCCGTACAGGTTGAAGTTGTTGACGTAGATGCCGCCGAGCGTCGCCTGCAAGGCGGTGAAGATGTCACTGACGTTGACGCCGAGCGCCTGCGCCTTGCGACGGTCGATGTCGAGGAAGATCGAAGGATTGGTCGCGGTGAAGGTCGAGAAGACTCGAGCCAGCCGCGGATCGGCGTTGGCGGCGCTGATCAATGCGCCGGTGACGCTGGAAATCGCCGCGGGGCTTTGTCCTTCCAGCGCCTCGAGCTGGTATTCGAACCCGCCGGAGGTGGAGAGGCCGATGATCGGCGGCATGTTGAAGGGCAGCACGTTTGCCTGCGGGATCTGCGCGCCGGCTGCGAAGGTTTGCGCGATCAATGCCTGTGCGGAATCGGCCGCGGCCTTGCGATCGGCAAAAGGCTTGAGCCGGGTCACGACCAGCGCGCTGTTCGGCTCGGATGCGCCGTCGAGCAGTGAGAAGCCGATGACGGCGAGGACGTGATCAACCGCCGGCATTTTCTTCAGGATGTCCTCGATCTTTTGGGTGACCTCGCTGGTGCGAGCGACCGACGCGCCGTCGGGGAGTTGCACCGACGTGAAGAAGGCGCCCTGGTCTTCCTCGGGCAGGAATCCCGTCGGCGTGATCCGCGACATGCCGAAAATCCCGGCGGCGAAGATGGCAGCGAACAGGAGGGAGAGTGCGGCCGTGCGCAACAGCCAGCGCACCCCGCTGCTGTAACGGTCTCGCAACCAGTCGATGCCGCCAAGCACGCGCCCGATGATGCCGCGCCTAGGCCCGGTGTGGCGCAGGAACAGCGCGCAGAGCGCGGGCGACAATGTCAGCGCGTTCAATGCGGAGATGATCATGGCCGCGCTGATCGTGACTGCAAACTGGCGAAACAGCGTGCCGGAAATGCCCGGAATGAACGCGATCGGCACGAATACGGAGAGCAGCACCAGCGTGATCGCGATGATCGGCGCCGTGATCTGAGTCATGGCCTTCTTGCTGGCTTCGATGGGGGACAGCGCCGGCTCTTCCTCCATCACACGTTCCACGTTCTCGACCACCACGATGGCGTCATCCACGACGATGCCGATGGCGAGCACCATTGCGAGCAGCGACACCGTGTTGGCCGAATAGCCGGCCATCAGCAGCACGGCGAAAGTGCCGATCAGGCTTACGGGAACGGCCACGGCCGGGATCACGGTGGCGCGGAGATTGCCGAGGAAGAGGTACACCACGATCACGACCAGGACGAAGGCCTCGGCCAGGGTTCGCAGGACTTCGGTGATCGTATCCCATACGAAGCTCGTGGAGTCGTATTGCACGAGGTAGCTGAGCCCGGTCGGGAAGCGCTTGGACAGTCGTTGCATCGTGGCCGCGACCGCCTTCGCCGTCGTCACGGCATTGGCGCCCGGTGCGAGATAGATCGCGATCGGCACGGCAGAGCGGCCATCGATCCGTGCTTCGCTGTCGAGATTTTGCGCGCCCATCTCGACCCGGGCGACGTCCTTCACCAGCAGCGAGGAACCGTCCGGATTGGCGCGCAGCACGATGTTGGCGAATTGATCGGTGGTGGCGAGCCGGCCGAGGGTCTGCACATTGAACTGGAATTGCTGGTCATCGCTGATCGGCCGCGCCCCGATGCGGCCGACCGGTGCCTGGACGCTTTGGGCGCGGATCGCGGCAATGACGTCCGACGGTGTCAGATTGAGGCTGGTCAGCCGCTGCGTATCGAACCAGATCCGCATCGAGTAGTTCATCTTGGCGAACAGGTTGGTCTGGCCGACCCCCGGCGTGCTCGCGAGGGCATCGAGCACGTTGATGATGGCGTAGTTGGTGATGAAGAGCGGATCCTGCTGCCCGTCGGCGCTGTAGAGCACCAGGAATTGCAGGATCGCCGAGGACCGCTTGCGCACGGTCACGCCCTGCTGCTGCACTTCGGTCGGCAGTTGCGACAGCGCGCTCTGGACGCGATTGTTGACGTTGACCGTATTGATATCGGGATTGGTGCCGAGCGCGAAGGAAACGGTCAGCGTATAGGTGCCGTCATTGGCACTGGTCGATTTCATGTAGAGGGCGCGGTCCACGCCGATGACCTGCGCCTCCAGTGGCTGGGCGACGCTGCCTTCGACCACCTCCGCGGACGCGCCGGGGAAGGTGGCGGAGACGGAGACCTGCGGCGGCACGATGTCCGGAAACTGCGCCACCGGAATTTGCATCAGCGCGAGTGCACCGGCGATGGTGATGATGAATGCGATCACCATCGCAAGTCGCGGACGATCGATGAAGATCGCGGACATCATGGCTTGGCGCCTACCGCTTTGCCGGACGTGCCGGTATCGCTTGTGGCGGCGTTCATGCTCGACAGGATCAGCGGGCTTGCCGGACCCGGCGCGACGACCTGGCCGGGGCGGGCCCGCTGCAGGCCCTCGACAATGACCTTGTCGCCGGCGGTGAGCCCGCTGATCACGGCGGCGATGGTCGGCGTCGATTGTCCGAGCTTGATGCGGTGCTGCTCGGCCTTGTTGTCGGCACCGACGGTGAGAACATAATCACCCTGCTGGTCCGAGAGCACGGCGGAGCGGGGGATCGCCAGCACCTCGACGGGCTCGACGCCTTCGAGCACGACGGTGACGAATTCGCCGTCGGTCAGTTCGTGGACGGTCACGCCCGCAGCCGAAGGTGCCCGCAGGATCGGGTTGGCGATCTCGCCGCGCACGGTGACCGTATCGGTGTTTTGCGCGATGGTGTTGTCGACGAAATTCAGCTTGCCGGTCTGGCCATACATGCGGCCGTCGGGGAGCCGCAACCTGATCACCACGGCTTCCAGGCCGCCTTTCGGACCATAGCGCTCGCGCAATTCCAGCCCCTGGCGAAGCGGCACTGGGAAGGTGACGTACATCGGGTCCTGGCTGACGATGGTGGTCAGCACGCCCGAGCTCGGACTGACGACGTTGCCTTCGGTGACTGACGTGCGTCCGATCTTGCCGTCGATCGCTGCGCTGATCACGGTGTAGTCGAGATTGATCCGGGACGCATCGACCTGTGCCTGCGCGGCCTGTACCTGCGCTTCCAGGCTGCGCTGGTTCGCAATGGCGGCGTCGTAGGTCGATTGTTGTCCGGCCGGTCCGCCGAGCAGCGTACGTGCGCGTTCGGTGGTCAATTTGGCGTTTTCGAGCGTCGCCTGGAGCTGCGCCACCTGTGCCTGCTTTGCCTCGAGGTCGGCTTCGAAGGGGCCACGTTCGAGATGATAGAGCTGATCTCCGGTCTTGATTTCTGCGCCTTCGACGAACAGCCGCTTTTCCAGAAACGCGGTGACGCGTGCGACGACGTTGACGCGATTGATCGCTTCGATCCGACCGATGAATTCGCTGGTCTCGGTGATCGGCCGCTTGGCCGCTTCCACGACGCCGACCGCAGGCGGCCCGGCGGGAGCAGGCTGTGTCCAGGCTGTCCCGCCGGCGCTGATCGTCAGGAGGCTTGCCAGCAGCAGTCTGACCGAGGCTTGCGCAAGGTCCATCGTCCGCTCCTTGCCCCGGCCCTGACATCAGTGGCGCAGGCCTCACTCACGCCCGCGGCGCGCGGTTGCTGCGTGCAGGCTCGTCGTAGCCTTTGCGACGGCTCCTAGCGCCACCGCCATCCGCATTGACGACGGCCGCGATGCCACCAGCAGACCCAGCGGCGCCTGCGCCGCGGCGGCGGTGGTGGCGGTCGTCCCCAGCCGGGGCCGGGTCCCCAACCGGGGCCAGTTCCAGGTCCCCAGCCAGGTCCTGGTCCCCACTGCGCTTGCGTCACGAGATCGGACGGCGTCCCCGCCTGCCCGAGATCGGGAGCGATCGGCATGGCTTCCGCGGTCTCGATCAAGCGAACGCCGATGGCGCCGATCGCTGCGGCGGCAACGGCACTCTGGGCAAAGCCGAGGAAAGCACGGCGGGAGGGAGCATTCATCATCTTCTCCTCTTTTGTCACTCAGTTCGCCCCACGGACCGCAGCGCATAGAGCAGCCGCCAGGCAGAACCTGCCACAGGAAGCCGCCCATCCCGTGGTCCAGAAGGCGCGCATGATCTCGAACGCACCGGCCGCAATCGCGATCACGCCGATCAGCTTGACGCTGATGAGTGTTGCGAACACGACGTCACCGAGTGCAAAGAGACCGGCGGCGATCAGCACGATGCCAAGCAGCGCGCAGACGCAGAATGGGGGCGGAGCGAGGCCCTCGATGTCGGTTCGGCTGTCATAGGCTGCCATGCCATTCTCCTCATCGGCAATGGCTCGATCGACACGCCTGAATGCTAGCTTGGAACCCGCAACGCCGACATCCGACGAAACCCTGATCAATGGAGCGGGAATATTCCCATTTGCATGAATGGTGACGCTGCGATCGCTCGAGAGGCGCCAGCGAATTGCTATCGCCGTCCCCTCGGCCCCAGAGTCAGATTGGTGACACCCGCTGCGAGATTGAGGCCGATCGATCGCTCGATGGAGAGCGGCTGCAGCATCACGCTGCGCCGCGAGCCGCCGATCAGGACATTGGCGCCGAGGCCGGGCCCCAGTGCGAGATTGCCGCTCGCGCCAACATAGTTGCCGCGCAGGGTGCCGGGGCCGATGCGCGAGTTCTTGGCGAGCACGGCCCAGGAGAGAGTGCCTGCGCTGGTCACGCCGATATCAAGACCAATGCGCCTGATCCGCCCCTCATAGATGTACTGCCGCGGCGGATTGCTCGCGTGGAACACGCAGCGCAGCGTCTGCGCCGATCCGAGCACCAGCCCTACGCGCGGGTTGCTGAAACACAGGAGCCGGCCGACCCTGAAGGTCTGCGCGCGCGCGGGCAGGGTGAGCGCGCATAGCAGCGCCGATACGCCGATCACTGCAACGATCCGTGTCATTCGCATGTCAGGTCTCCATGTGCGTCTTGGTGTCGGCAGGCGCGGTCCTCGGCCGCCGATCCTGGCGAAGCCAGAAGGTCAGGCCGAGGCCGATGAGGAGCACGGCGCCCAGCAGGAAGAAGAAGAAAGACTGCTTCAGCCAGGATATCGCCGGAACGGCCAAGCCCATCGCAAGGCCGAGGAAGGCGATCTGCAGCGACAGAAGACTGACGCCCGCCAGGAACGTTCCGAGCGCGAGCAACGTCAGCAAAACGAGCCCGGTTGCCGGTGTCGGAAGCAACTGCTGCACGCCCGACACCAGGATGATGTTCATCGTGACCAGGACGGCGACCCAGTGCAGCGCCTGTGTCCAGATCAACCGCAACTTGGCATCCCTAGCTTCGACCTCCCGCCATTTGGTGATGACGCAGACCACGCCGATGGCCAGCGCCAGGAACTCCCAATAACCGACGAGCGGCTGGTGCGAGACATTGGTGTAGCCGACGCCCGCAATCGCCAGCACTAGCGCCACGATATAAGGAAGCTGCTGCCACAGGAAATGGGCCATGCCCGAATGAGCTTCGCCGCTCTCGGCCTGCTGCGTATCCATCTCGCGCTCAGTGTCGTTCATGGGTCACCCACGCGTGATTTGCCGTTGTTGAGCGCCAGTCTGGGGCCATCGCCGAGATAATCCTCGACATAGAACCTGATGATCGCGACCCGGCCGATGGCAACCAGCGGCATCGCCAGCGCAATGCCCATGACGCCGAACAGCGCGCCCAGCAAGACGATCGCGACCAGGGTCCAGGCCGGCGGGATTTCCACGGCCTGGCGCTGGATCAGCGGCCCGATCACATAGCCTTCGACCGACTGGATGATGGTGTAGACGACGACGGCCCAGATCAGCAGCGAGCCGCCAAGAGGCATCGCGACGAGCGCGATCGGAATGGCGGCGACGATCGGCCCGAGATAGGGGATGAAGTTCGACAACCCTGCCTGGAGGCCAAGCACGAATGGGCCGGGCAGCCCGATCAGGTAAAGCGCGACCCAGACGCACAGCGTCATCAGGATGATGCGGATGAGTTGTCCCACGAACCAGAGCCGCATGACGTTGCCCATCTCGTCCATCACCTCGCGCGTCCGTGCCCGATATGACGGCTTCACCAGCATCACCAGGCTTTCGCGATGGCTGGTGGGGTCGAACGCAAAGAGGATTCCGAGGAACAGGATCACAAGCGTAGCGGTCAGCACGCTCGAGGCGCCGCCCAGCACGAACTGGGCGTGGCTGAGAAGCCGGCCTTGATCGGAGAGCAGCCATTGCGCGAAATCCCGACCCCACTCCGGGCCGAGCAGATCGACGCCGTAGGACAACAGATGCTGTTGGAGGATGTCGAGCTGGGTGTCCATCACCTTGAGCAATATTCGCGTCTGCTCCGGCAGCTTGCGCACACCCCAGACGAGGCCAAGTCCCGACAGGGCGGTGAGGAACAGAAGCACGAGCGTCAATCGCCAGACCCGCTTCAGCGGGAGGGCGTGCGCGAGCGCCCGCGCGGCGGCATCCAGCAAGGCCGCAAACAACACGCCCGCGAAAACGACGAGGAGGCTCGAAACGGATTGCCATGCCAGGAACAGTGCGACGCATGCGGCAAGCAGAGTGAGCCCCGTCGTGAGCAGGCTGCGCCGGCCATCGCTGCCGGTGGGGTCGGCTTCGTCGCGCCGCACCACCTCGCGGAGCCTGTCTTGTCCGATCCGTGTGTCGCTCATCGATCGACCAATTCGCGGGATTTCGGCGATCCCTGCGTTGCTCTAGGTGCGAACCCGACGGCTGCCATAGTGTGGATGGACGCCGCCGCGATGACGCCAGTAGCGGTGCTTCGTCGGGTTCGTGTTGGTATTGGGTGCGGTTGTACCGGGTGCGGCTGCGCCTGGCTCTTTCGGCGGGGCCACGCCCTTGGTGTCGGATTGCGCCAGGGATGGGGTCGAAGGTGCAATCGCTGCCGTCAGTCCAAAGATCAGACCGGCGCAGAGGGCCCGGATGTTCATGCTCGCCTCCAATTGACAACCAAACGAATGGGTTCAGATCGAGATCGCTCCGACGGTCAGTGCATAGATGCCGGCGCATGCAGCGACCGTCAGCGCTGCGAATGTGACGGCTTCGAATGGCCTGAAGGTCGTCTCCTTGCGCTCGCGTTTTGCGAGAAAGAATAGCACCGTTCCGGGCGCATACAGGATGGACGACAGCAGCAGAAACTTGGGACCGCCCGCATAGATCATGCCGGCGGCATAGAGCGTCGCGACGGCCGAGCGGATCCAGTCGATGGTGCGGGCGCGCTCGCCTGCATCGTAGGTCTCCCCGAGAGAGGCGAGCTTCAGCCCATATGCCGCGACGAAGAAATAGGGGATCAGGGTCATCGCGCTGGTCATCTTCAGCGCGAGCGTGAAGGCATATTCTGCAAACCAGGTGACGAGCAGAAAGGCCTGGATGACGCAGTTGGTGAGCCAGAGCGCGCCCGCCGGGACCTGGTGCGCGTTCATGCTGCCGAGGAAGGAGGGCATGGTGCGGTTCAGCGCCGCCGAGTGCAGGACTTCAGCTGCGAGCAGCGACCATGACAGGTAGTTTCCGAGGATCGAGATCAGGAGTCCGACGCTGATGAAGATGCTGCCCCAGCGGCCGACCATCGCCTCCATCACGCCGGCCATCGACGGCGTCGGAAGCGCGGCCAGCGCCTCGCGCGGCAGCACGCCGTAGGAAAGGAGCGTCACGAGGACGAGGAGGCTCAAAACGATGAGAAAGCCCATGACGGTCGCAACCCCGATGTCGGAGCGGTCCTTGGCATAACGCGAGTACACGCTTGCCCCCTCGATCCCGACGAAGACGAAGACGGTGAGCAGCATCGTACCGCGGACCTGAATGAAAACGTCCGCAAGAGCTGGCTCGTCCGTTCCCCAGAAGCTTTGTGACAACCGTCCGGCGTCCACGGCGAAGATCGCCACGATGATGAACGTCAGGATCGGGACGATCTTGGCGTAGGTTGCGATTGTGTTGAGGGTGGTCGCTCCCTTGATGCCGCGAAGCACCAGGACATGCACGCCCCACAGGAGCACGGATGCCGCCGCGATCGCCGTCGGCGTCGTGCCGTCACCGAACACAGGAAAGAACTGCCCGAGCGTGGCCTTGATCAGGATGAGACAGGTGACGTCGGCAAGACAGCAACCGATCCAATAGCCGGCGGCGCAGGCAAAGCCGATGTAATCGCCGAATCCGGCCCTGGCGTAAGCGTAGATGCCTGCGTCGAGCTCCGGCTTGCGGCGTGCGAGCGCCTGGAACACCAGTGCCAGCATCAGCATGCCGGTACCGGCAATGATCCAAGCGATGATCGCCCCAAGCACGCCCGTGGCACGACCGAAGGATGCGGACAATGCGAAGATGCCCGAACCCACCATCGACCCGACCACGAGCGCGGTGAGCGCGCTTCGAGAGAGCGTCTGAGCGGCCTCGTGCGACGAAGGAGCCATGACGGGAATCGCCTCCCGATCGGAGATGAGCCTGATACGACAGACCGCGGGGTTCGCGGGATGGCGTCGACCCTTGAGGCCTGCAACCTTAGAGGCGGCTTTCCCGTCCGCACATCAGGGATTCTCTGTAGAGGGTGATGGCCGTAAATCGGCATCGCCGGGAGCTCGCGGACAGCGGCTCAGCCTTCAGCGACCGTGCATCGCTCGGAACTCGACAGTTAACCGGATACCGCAGCGCACGCCACAAACACGAAGCTTTCGCGAAAAAACTCTCCGGTCTTGGCGAGCTCGGCTGCAATCCGCCTGGCGTGCTCCAGCGCCGCATCCTGGTCGGCGTGCACGCATCCAATCCAGTCGGGGAAGACGCCATATCTGTCGACGATATGAAAGAAGTAGCGCATGCTGCTGAACTAGGCCGGCGCGTGGACGGCTGCCAGTGACAAACCCGTAAGGCACATCCGCCAAAGGAATGACGGGCGGCCCGGCGGATTTCGCTTCCGTAAGGTTGAGGCGGCCTTCCCCGAACTAGGGGAATCTTGCCCCGGTTCCTCGGGTGATCAGCCGATGTCCGGGAGCTGCGCACTGGAATAGCCTGATCTCATCCCGCCGACGCGCGAGAGGAGGAAAGCGATGTCGAACTATGATCAGAACCTGGCCGCCTCAGGTCAGGCCGGCGGCAGCGCGATTGCGATTGACGCCGGACTGCGCGACTACATGTTGCGGATCTACAATCACATGGCCGCTGGCGTGGCCGTGACCGCGGTTGCGGCGTGGCTGACCTATCAGCTGGTTGATCCCAGCTGGCTGCAAAGTCCGGTGATGTGGGTCTTCATCCTGGCGCCACTCGCGCTGGTATTCTTCCTGGGATCGCGCATCAATACGCTGGCGGTCTCGACGGCGAGGACGCTGTTTTTCGTCTATGCCGCCCTGGTCGGCATATCGCTCTCGATCCTGCTCCATATCTACACGAGCGCTTCGATCACACGCGTGTTCTTCATCACGGCTGCGACCTTTGGCGCACTCAGCCTGTTCGGGTATACGACGAGGCGCGACCTGTCGGGCGTCGGCACCTTCCTGTTCATGGGCCTGATCGGCATCATCATCGCAAGCCTGGTGAACCTCTTCCTGAGGTCGTCCGGGCTCGACTGGCTGATCTCGATCATCGGTGTCGGTGTCTTTGCAGGCCTCACCGCCTATGACACGCAACGCATCAAGGCGATGTACGACAGCGCGGACGATGAGACCTCGGCAGGCCGGAAGTCCGTTCTTGCCGCGCTGTCGCTCTATCTCAACTTCATCAACCTGTTCATGATGCTGCTGCGCCTCGCCGGCAGCCGACGCTGAGCAGCGGAAGGCGGCCTCAGGCCGCCGGTCGCTCTGCCGCGCTGGCGAGTGCGTCACGCAGCATCTTTTCCTTGCTCTCGTCCAGGGATGTCTTCAGCACGACGCCGCCGGCATCCTTGATCTCCTTGAGCACCTTGTCCGCCGTCATGTGCTTGATCAGGACGAACAAGGCCGCGTTGCCAGTGTGGAGGTTGCCGGACAGCTCCTTCATGAAGGTATCGTCGATGCCGAAATCGGACAGTGCGCCGCCCAGCGCGCCGGACGCCGCCCCGACCGCAACGCCGAGGATCGGATTCAGGAACAGCACGCCGATCAGGAGTCCCCAAAAGCTTCCCGTCATCGCTCCCACGGCCGTCGTGTTGACGAGCTGGTTGAGCTTGATTCCGCCGGTATCGGTTTTGACCGCGATTACGGCGTCGCTGATGGTGATGAGGTATTCTTTCTGCAATTTGAGCAGCCGCTGACGCACTTCCTCGGCTTTTGCCTCGGTCGGGTACACGATCGCGACGAGATCGGACATCGAAACCTCCTTGAGCTCTGTCGGCTGGGCGGGATGCTGCTGATGGTGCGCTCCGGCACCACGGTAGTCCGCGGCCGCTGCGCGCGGCATCGGAGAAAACCCTGGGCACAAGGGATGAATGTTCTGATGCGCGAAGGGGCGCGCGCGAGGCGATCGGCCGGGCCCCTGGCGAGGAGGGAAATCCTGATCCTCGACTAGGAGTACCTTCAACCATTGGCAAACTGGGCAAGTTCCCGGCCGTCCGAGCGATCCGAACTACGGTCTGCCGTCGCTTTACACGGTTGCAAGCATCAAAGTACTGAAGAGCACAGCGAGTGAAAGAAGGGAAATACTTGCCGTCGGCCATCGGCAAAGAAGATCGTTGCCCTGTTCGATGAGGTCGCCGAGCGCGATGCAGCCTTCCCGGAGCGAACAAACCGGGCGCATGACAAGCCTCCAGGCGGTGGGAGACGCGAGCGAATGAGCCCCCGGGCGGGCGAGGAATGCCAGTACGGTGCCTCCGAAAACGGGGACAATAGCTTTCGACAGCGGCGCAAAGTTCAACCCGCTTGGCGCCGTGTCGTACGCAGCCGGAAGGTAACTTCCGAAGGGCACGAGGCCGAGCAGGAGCGAGCCGAAAGCCAGCACAAGCGGCGCCAAGTCCCGAATTCGTGGCACCGGGCTCGAAAGAGCAATGAGGTTCGGCGAAGGTGCGAACGCATGCGCCAGGACAAGCACAACATAGGCAGCTGTGAATATCCCGCTGGCCTGGAGCACAATTGCCCACCACCATTGTCCCTTTTCAGCCGCGGCTTGCAACAGCAGATCTTTGGCAACGGAAGCGCCGCTCGGCTGTACGCCCATCAGCGCAATTCCGCCGAACGCGAAAGCCAGGGTGCTGAGGGGGAGTGCTCGCGCAACACCACCTAACCCTGCGACGCGGTCATGACCAAGTGCTGCGTAAATCGATCCGCTGGCCATGAACATCGCCGCCTTTGCCATGGCGTGGGTGATGGTCTGTAGCATTCCTCCTGCCAGGGCATCGCCGGCCTCCAGCCTGTCCGACGCATCCAGTGCCAGCGGGAACATCAGGAAGAGATAGCCGATCTGGGCCAGGGTCGAATAGGCGATCAGGAGTTTCAGCCGCTCCTGCCGTAGAGCGACAAAGCTTCCGAGCACGATTGCCGTTGCTCCCAGCGCTCCGAGTAGCTGGGTAGCCGCGAAGCCAGGCAATGCCGGCATCAACTGAAACCAAAGTCGTGCGATGATGAAGAAAGACCCTTTCACGACGAGGCCCGACAGGATCGCGCTGGCGGTCGCCGGAGCGCCCGCGTGGGCGGACGGCAGCCAAAGATGCAAGGGAACGAGTGCAGTCTTGGCAAGAAGGCCGGTCGTCATCAATGCAGCGGCGATGAGCGTGCCCGGCTGCGCGTTGGCGCGACGTGAGAGCAGCACGACGTCGAGTGTGCCATAGAGACCATAGAGCAGGGCCGTGCCCGCCAGATAAAGCACCGACCCAAGCAGCGCGAAGAGCAGATATCGCAACGCCGCCTGGAGTGTCTCCGAACGGCCGTCGAGCGAGACCAAGGGCACAGCGGCGAATGTCAACAGTTCCAGGGCGACATAAAGCGTGAAGAGGTCTCCCCCCACGAAGATCGTGTTCAGCGCCCCCCATATTGCCAGCAGCAGAATCCAGAATGCGGCCGGTGCCCGCGCCGCCGCTGCAGGCCGAAAATCAGACGCGCCATAGATGGCGACCGCAGAGATCACGACCGCCGTCGCTGCAATCATCACAGCTGACAGTCCGTCCGCACGCAGCGCGACGCCAAGCGGTGGCACCCAGCCGCCGAGCAAATAGACGAGGTGACCATCGTTCTGCGGCAACGCCAGCAGAATAGCCACAGCGACCGCCAGCCCCAACGGCATGACTGCGAAGGCAACCAGCCGGACGTAACGGTCACCGAGAGCGAAGGCCAGCACGACGCCCGCGACCGGCAGGACGATCGACAGCACCAGCAGGAAGCCGTTTGCCGTCGTCGCCAGCGCGGGAGCAGCGGGCAGCATCAACCACCGGAGGCGTCGGCGCGCCGGCCCATGCGCGTCGCGTCGCTGCGCAGTGTCGTGGAGCTGGAGGTCTGGAACAGCCGCAGCAACAGGGCGATCGCAAGGGCTGTCGCGGAGAACGCAACGACGATCCCGGTAATCACCAGGGCCTGCGGCACCGGATCGTTGCCAAAGCCCGCCGCAGCGCCCCGGCGTCCGATGATGCCGAACAGGAGGAATACGCCGCTGCCGAGCAGGTTGAACGCGATGATCTTGCGCAGCGGCTGCGGGTTCGTGATCAGGCCGTAGAGCCCTAGTCCGACCGCGGCAGCCGCGCTCAATCCGAATACCGTCACGGCGCTCATCGCTGCACACTCCGTTCCGGTGCGCCGGCGAGCAGCAGGGCGAGCGTGGCCGCAATCGTCAGCAGCATCGCGATCTCGATGCCCAGAATCAGCGGCTTGGCGAAGGCGATCGGATAGGCAAGAAACGCCGAGCCGAAGCAGAGCCCGCCAAGACCGATGAGGAGGAACAGGCCGGGCCCGGCCACGAGGACAAGCCGCAACCGTCGGCTGCTCGCAGGCGGCGTGTCCGCCAATCCCGCCATGATGACCAGGAGCCACATCGATGCCAGAACCGCGCCGCCCTGAAACGCGCCGCCCGGATGATCGGCGCCGGTCCACAGGATGTAGATGCCGATGACGATACCGGCGGGCGGCAAGAGACGCGCGAGAAAGGCGAGAACGCCATTCGGATCGGCCTCGTGGCGGGGTCCCGGACGGCCACCCCAGGCCTGATCCGATGCGAGCGACCAGACACCGATGGTGGCGAGCAGGAGCACGACTTTCTCGAGCATGGTGTCCATCCCGCGGAACGCCATCAGCACGTTGGTTACGGGGTTGGCGAGGCTTGTCGCCGAGGCATTCGCTACGGCTGCCGGCGCGAGCGTTGGTGCGGGATCAGGCAAGAACAGGATCAAGATCGCTAGTGCGGCAGCGACTGCTGCGGAGAGTACAGCCCCGCCGAGACGCACCATCCGGCTCGGTGTTTCCGTGGTCGTCGCCTCTGTGTCCCGTAGCCGGGCGGCGGCACCCAACAGCACGATTCCACCCAGGCCTCCGCTAATTGCGGCCTCCGTCAGGGCGACGTCAACGGCGTCCAGACGCACCCAGATCAGCGCAACCAATAGTCCGTAGGCGACAAAGCCGACCGTTGCCGAATAGGTCTCGCGTACGGCAATCGTCCAGAGGGCGAGGCCTAGCACCACGGCGGCGAGCACGATCTCGAAGACTGTCGCGATGCTCATCTGGCCGATCCGATTTGGCGCGCGCTACGCGCGATCAATTGGGAGACGGTTGCGCCTGCCAGCAGCGCCAGCAACCAGATGCTGATCAATTTCAACCCGTCACGCAGGCTTGCTGCCTGCGGGAGCAATCCGAGCACGACGAAGCCCAGGCCGAGATTGTCCGCCTTGGTGAGCGCATGCAGACGGGTCAAGGTGTCGGGAAAGCGAAGCAGGCCGACGGTGCCGGCCAGAAAGAAGAAGGCGCCTGTCGATACGCTCGCGATCGTTACGATGTCGCCTGCGAGGCTCATGGGCTGTCTGTTGAATCGGCTTCGAGGCGCGAAAGCCCCTTCTTGACGAACGCGATGGATGCGAAGGTGGCTAGCAATGCCAGGATCAGCGCCACGTCGACGGCAGCCGGCACGCCCGTGACCGTGCCAAGCAGCAGCAGCGCAGCGATCCCTCCGGTCCCGATCAACTGCGCCGACATCATGCGATCGGCGTCCCCCGGACCGCGCAAGATCGACACCAGCCCGAGCGCCAGCATCGTCAGGATGAAGCCGACCGCCGCGGTTAGAAAATCAGTCATTGTACAGAGCTCGAATGAGCGCCGCTTCCTCTGCGGCAAGGTCGGCAAGCACGGGCTGTTCGACGTCGAGACAATGATAGAGGATATCTCCGTTCCTCTCCCCGGATGGCACCGTTCCCGGCAGCAGGCTGGTAAACGTCGTGAACACGTTACGTCGCATGCCGGGCGAAAGACGGGTTGGATAAGCCACGAATCCCGGGCGGAGCGGCAGCCGGGGATCGAGCGCGCGTCGTGCAACGTCCAATCCGGCGACGACGGAGTGGTACAGGAAGAGCAGCGCCAGTCGGGCAATCGCATTGAGCGAACGCCGCGATGGGCTCGGCTTCAGCAGGTGCAGGCTCGTCCAGGTTGCGGCCGCCACGGCCGCCGCCGCGGCAGGAAGATCTGCCGGCCTGGCACCGGCCAGCACGAGCCAGAGACAGAGGAACAATGCGGCCCGCGAGATCACACTCGACCACACGCCACCATTCGTGATGCCCGAGCGTGCATCTTGGTCGCCTGAGGATCCCGTCATGTCGGCTTCCTCGATCGCCCGCGGATCACGCACCGGGCTCGGCCGTGTCTTGAACCGGCCTTGCACGCTGCAACGACGGACGATTGCATCATGCGCCGTCGGTGGAACCGGGGAATATCGGGTGATTGCCTGATCGCGTCCCGGGAATCTCCTAGGGTCCGAACCCTGGCTAACCACGATTCCATCCGGCCACACCGAGTAGAATTACCGATGTTGACGGCCGGGCCCTTCAGCAAAAATGCCGGAGACAACACCGGGAACCCGCAACCTTCGGAACCGCTGATCGCCCGGCAACCACTCGATTCCGGAACGCGAAGGGCCCAGCTTCATGTGCGGCTGCCGAACGACGTCTCGTCAGGTCTTCCTGTTGACGCTTGCGGCAGCATCGTCGCTGCTGCTGGCGGGCTGCGGAAGGCAAGACGAAACGAAAAATGTGCCGCAGCCGCGCCCGGTTCGCACCGAGACGGTCGAAAAGCGCGAGGCCCGTTCGCCAGTGACCTTCACGGGGCGCATCGAGGCCGAGGACGAAGTGAGCGTCGCATTCCGCATTTCGGGGCGCCTGCTCGCGAACGACACCAAAATCGGTGATCGGGTCGAGGCGGGACAATTGCTGGCTCGACTGGAGTCGCAGAATGAGCTGAACGCGCTGCGTCAGGCAAAGGCTGGTCTTGCTGCGGCCCAGGGCCAGTTGACGCAGGCGCGCAACCACTATGAGCGCCAAGAGACCTTGCTGGCGCAGGGCTGGACCACGCGGGCGAACTTCGAGGCGGCGACGCAGGCCCAACAGACTGCCCAGGCGCAGGTCGATGCGGCCGAAGCCCAACTGAACTCCGCGAACGACCTCGTCAGTTTCACCGAGCTTCGCGCCGACGCGCCGGGCAAGATCACCGCGACAGGACCGTCGGCCGGCGAGGTTGTTCAGGCCGGGCAAATGATCGCGAGGATCGCGCGGCAGGATGGCCGTGACACGGTTTTCGACGTTCCCGCTCAACTGGTCAGGTCGGCACCGGCCGGCGTGGAGGTGATTGTCAGCCTGGCCGACGATCCGAGGGTCACGGCGCGGGGACGCATTCGCCAGATTGCAGCGCAAGCCGATCCCGTCACCCGGACGTTCGAGGTCAAGGTCGGCTTGACCGATCCTCCCGCGGCGATGCAGCTCGGCGCAACCGTGAACGGACGCGTCGAAACCAGCTCGGGACCGGTGATCGACATACCGGCATCGGCGCTGACCCGGCTGAACCAGCAGCCCGCTGTGTGGATCGTCGATCCCGCGACCAACTTGGTTTCGGCGCGCAACGTCGAAGTCCTGCGCTACGACCAGGCGCAGGTGATCATCTCGCAGGGCCTGGCCGCCGGTGACATCATCGTCACCGCGGGCGTTCAGGCGCTGCACCCGGGCCAGAAGGTACGCGTCCTCGGGTCGGAGCCATGACCGGTTTCAACCTCTCCGAATGGGCGCTCAAGCACCGCTCGCTGGTCGTCTATATCATGACAGTCGCGGTGGTTGCCGGGTGCCTGGCGTATTTCCGGCTGGGCCGGAACGAAGATCCGTCCTTCATTATCAAGACCATGGTCGTCCAGGCCGCCTGGCCGGGAGCCTCGGCCGAGGAGACCATGAAGCAGGTTACGGAGCGGCTCGAACGCCAGTTGCAGGAAACGCCGCATCTGGATTTCCTGCGCAGCTTCACCCGGGCAGGTCTCACCACGATCTTCGTCAACCTGAAGGGAAGCGCGAGCGCGAGGGAAGTCTCCGATACCTGGTATGAGGTGCGAAAGAGCGTCGGCGACATGCGTCAAACCCTGCCGGCCGGCGTGGTCGGTCCGGGCTTCAACGACGATTTCGGCGATACTTTCGGGATCATCTACGGTTTTACCAGCGACGGCTTCACGCAGCGCGAGTTGCGGGACCATGTCGAGGACATCCGCTCCCGATTGCTGCAGGTCCCCGACGTGTCGAAGATCGAGCTGCTCGGTGTGCAGGACGAGGTGATCTTCGTCGAATTCTCCAAGCAGGAACTCGCTACCCTGGGCATCGATCGTGCGGCACTGCTCGCCGCACTGCAGGCGCAGAACATCGTGCGGCCCGCAGGCACGATTCAGACGGGCAAGGAGAGCATCTCGGTCCGGGTGTCGGGCGGCTTCTCGTCGGAACAGGATATCGCGAACGTCAATTTCGTGGCCGGCGGCCGCATGATCCGCCTGAGCGACATCGCGCGGGTGCGGCGCGGCTACGTCGATCCTCCGCAACCGATGTTTCGGGTCAATGGTGATCCGGCAATCGGGCTCGCGATCGCAATGCGTGACGGCGGCGACATTCTTGCGCTCGGCAGGAACATCAAGAAGGCGATGGCCGAGATCACGGCAAACCTTCCCATCGGAATCGAGCCGATCCTGGTGGCCGATCAGGCGGTCGTGGTGGACGGCGCGATCGGCGAGTTCATGACGTCGCTCCTGCAGGCAATCGCCATCATTCTCGCCGTGAGCTTCATCAGCCTCGGCGTTCGTCCAGGCCTCATCATCGCGCTTGCCATCCCGTTGACGCTCGCGATCGTCTTTCCGATCATGAAGCTGATCAGCATCGACATGCAGCGGATATCGCTTGGCGCTCTCATCATCGCGCTCGCGTTGCTGGTCGACGATGCGATGACGACCACGGACGCCACGCTAAACCGGCTGGCGGAAGGCGACAGCAAGATGGAGGCGGCGACGTTCGCGTATCGCAGCCACGCCTTTGCCATGCTCGCCGGCACGCTCGTGACGATCGCGGGCTTCATACCGGTCGGCTTTGCCGCGAGCTCGGCCGGCGAGTACACGTTCTCGCTGTTTGCCGTGGTTGCGATCGCGCTCCTGGTGTCGTGGTTCGTGGCTGTGATCTTTACGCCGTTGCTGGGCGTCGTCATTCTCGTTCCGCCGAAGCAGAGAAGCACGGCGGCGCCAGGCAGGATATACGGCTTCTACCGGAGCTTTCTCTCGGTCGCCATGCGCGCCAAATGGCTGACGATCGCGATATCGCTTGCGCTGTTCGTTGCGTCCATTCTGGCTCTGCCATTGATCCCGCAGCAATTCTTTCCGTCGTCCGATCGGCCAGAATTGCTGGTGGATCTCAGCCTGACGCAGAATGCGTCGATCTACGCGAGCGAAACGGCGGCGAAGCGCCTCGATACGGCCTTGGCCGGAGATCCGGACGTCCATCATTGGAGCACCAATGTGGGACGCGGCGCGATCCGCTTCTATCTGCCGCTCAACGTCGAGCTGCCGAACAATTTCTTCACCCAGGCCGTGGTGGTGGCAAAGGATGTTGCGGCGCGCGAGCGCCTGCACGCGAAACTGGAGCGCTTCCTGGCGGAAGAGTTTCCAGGCGCGGTTTCGGCCGTGTCTCCTCTGGAGCTCGGTCCACCGGTTGGCTGGCCGCTGCAATATCGGGTCAGCGGTCCCGACGTGGAGAAGGTACGGGAGATCGCGCTGAGGGTCGGGCAGACCATCGCCTCCAACCCCAACGCGAAAAGTGTCAATTTCGACTGGATGGAGCCCGACCGCCAGGTGCGCATCCGCGTCGATCAGGATGAGGCGCGCTTGCTTGGATTGAGCTCGCAGGCGATCGCCGGCGTGTTGAACACCGTCATATCCGGTGCAACTGTGACCCAGGTCCGGGACGACATCTATCTGGTCGATGTCGTGGCACGAGCACTCGATGAAGAGCGGGTCTCGCTGTCCACCCTGCGTACGCTCCAGGTGCCGCTCCCGAGCGGGAAGACGGTGCCGCTCAACCAGTTTGCGACATTCGAATACCAGCAAGAATATCCCCTGATCTGGCGGCGCAATCGCGTTCCGACCCTGACGGTCCGTGCCGACATCACCGGCGGCGTACTCCCGGGCGCCGTCGTGGACTCACTGTCGCCCGCCATGGAGAAGCTGAGGACCACGCTTCTCCCTGGATACGATGTGGTCGTCGGCGGGACCGTGGAAGAGAGTCAGAAGTCGCAGGCGTCCGTCATCGCGGTCGTACCCATGATGCTGTTCGTCATGCTCACGGTTCTCATGGTTCAGTTGCAGAGCTTCCCGCGATTGCTGATGGTCTTGAGCGTGGCGCCGCTCGGGATGATCGGCGTGGTAGCCGCGTTGCTGCTCTCGGGCAGGCCGATGGGCTTTGTCACAATTCTCGGCGTGCTCGCGCTGCTTGGCATGATCAGCAAGAACGCCGTGATCCTCATCAGCCAGATCGACGCGGAGCGTGCGCAAGGCAAGGGTCCCTGGGAGGCGGCCGTAGATGCCAGCAGCTCGCGATTTCGGCCGATCATGCTGACGGCCGTATCGACCGTTCTCGGCATGATCCCCATTGCGCCGACCGTATTCTGGGGACCGATGGCCGTCGCCATCATGGGCGGGCTTCTGGTTGCGACCGTTCTGACACTCGTTTTCCTGCCGACATTGTACGTGACCTGGTTCGGTCAACAAGGACGAAGCTAGGATTGCGATCGCCTGAAGCCGGTGTCCAGCGAGGGGAATCCTGATCCGCGATTAGGTAATCACCCGATGTTCCCTGTGACATCGACGGCGCATAGTCGCAACCCGAAGGTGCTGGAAGACGCTGCCGGCTGTGCGAGGCCTCCATGACCGCGACGTCATCGACGCAAAAGCTTTCGCTGTTCGCGCTGACCGCGATGGTGGTCGGATCGATGGTCGGCTCTGGCATCTTCTCGTTGCCGCGGACCTTCGGTATCGCAACCGGCCCGTTCGGAGCCATCTTTGCCTGGTGTATCGCCGGCGGCGGCATGTACACACTGGCCCGCGTCTTCCAGTCGCTGGCGGAGCGCAAGCCCGATCTCGATGCCGGCGTCTATGCCTATGCGAAGGCGGGATTTGGCGACTATCCCGGTTTCCTGTCCGCGCTCGGCTACTGGTCCGGGAGCTGCATCGGCAACGTGTCCTACTGGGTTCTGATCAAGTCGACGCTCGGCGCGTTCTTTCCCGTGTTCGGCGATGGCAACACCGTCACCGCGATCATTGTCGCCTCCATCGGCATCTGGCTGTTCCACTTCATGATCTTGCGCGGCGTGCAGCAGGCGACCGCGATCAACACCATCGTCACCATCGCCAAGATCGTGCCGATCCTGGTCTTCATCGCGATCCTGATCTTCGCCTTCAAGGCGGACATGTTCCGCGCCAATTTCTGGGGCGGCGAGGGCATGCCGGACAAGAGCCTGTTCGAGCAGATTCGCGCGACCATGCTCGTCACCGTGTTCGTCTTTCTCGGCATTGAGGGCGCCAGCGTTTATTCGCGCTATGCCAGGGAGCGTTCCCATGTCGGAGCCGCAACGATCCTTGGCTTCGTAATCGTGACGACCCTGATGGTGTTCGTCACCATGCTGCCCTATGCCGTGCTCCCGCGCGCCGAGATCGCGGACATGCGGCAGCCGTCGATGGCGACGGTGCTGGAGGCGGTCGTCGGGCACTGGGGCGCCGTCTTCGTCAGTATCGGACTCCTGATTTCGGTGTTGGGCGCCTATCTTGCCTGGTCGCTGATCTGCGCCGAAGTGCTCTCTGCCGCCGGCCGGACCCGAGACATGCCGGCGGTGTTCGGCACCGAGAACGCGAACAAGGTGCCGGCCGCGGCGCTGTGGTTGACGAACGTGGTCGTCCAGCTCTTCGTGATCAGCACCTATTGGTCGCGAGACGCGTTCGCATTCATGCTCAATTTGACGAGCGTCATGAATCTCATTCCGTTTTTCCTGGTTGCCGCCTACGGGCTCTTGCTGGTCAAGCGGGGCGAGACCTACGAGAAACGTCCGGACCAGCGCAGGCGCGACCTGATCTTCACCGGCATCGCCGTCGTCTACACGCTTTTCCTGATCTATGCGGCTGGGATGAAATACTTGCTGCTGGCCGCCATTCTCTACGCGCCCGGTACGGTTTTGTATTTCTGGGCTCGCCTGGAGCAGAAGGCAAAGGTCTTTCAGCCGGTCGAATGGATCATCTTCATCGTGGCCGTGATCGGCGCCGTGGTCGGAATTCACGGATTGGTCACCGGCTACATCACCATCTAGGCAAGGCAGCCCCCATGGCAAAGCAAGCTTCGGACTCCTCCACTGCTTTCGGCGTGCATTCTGAGGTCGGACAGTTGCGCAAGGTGATGGTCTGCTCGCCTGGCCGTGCCCATCAACGCCTCACGCCGTCCAATTGCGACACGTTGCTGTTCGACGACGTGTTGTGGGTCGACAACGCCAAGCGCGATCATTTCGATTTCGTGCAGAAGATGCGCGACCGCGGCATCGAAGTGGTCGAGATGCATAACCTTCTCACCGAGACCGTCGCGATCCCCGAGGCCAGGAAATGGATTCTCGATAATCAGGTCGTTCCCAACCAGGTCGGGCCGGATCTCGTCGATGACCTGCGCGCCTATCTGGAAAGCCTCAAGCCGCGTGAACTGGCCGAAACGTTGATCGGCGGTGTTTCGACCTACGATTTTCCGGACGCCCATGGCGGCGAGACGCTGCGGCTCATTCGCGAGGCAGCCGGGATGACCGAGTATCTGCTGCCGCCGCTGCCGAATACGCTGTACACGCGGGATACGACCTGTTGGATCTATGGCGGCGTCACCCTCAATTCGCTCTACTGGCCAGCGCGGCATGAAGAGCCGATCCTCGCCACGGCCATCTACAAGTTCCATCCAGATTTTGCGGGCAAGGTCAACGTCTGGTGGGGCGATCCGACCCAGGATCATGGTCTTGCCACGCTGGAAGGCGGCGACGTCATGCCGATCGGCAAGGGCAACGTTCTGATCGGCCTCAGCGAGCGCACCTCGCGGCAGGCGATCAGCCAGCTTGCGGCTGCCTTGTTCAAGAAGAAGGCGGCGGAGCGCGTGATCGTGGCCGCAATGCCCAAGCTCCGCGCAGCGATGCATCTCGATACAGTGTTTACCTTCGCCGATCGCGACTGTGTGCTGATCTATCCCGACATCGTCGATACCATCAGGGCGTTCTCTTACCGGCCCGCTAGCAACGCCACCGGCATCGAACTGCGCAAGGACGACAAGCCGTTCGTGCAGGTCATTGCGGAGGCGCTGGGCCTGAAGAAGCTCCGCGTCATCGAGACCGGCGGCAGCGCCTATATGCGCGAGCGTACGCAGTGGGACAGCGGCGCCAATCTGGTCTGCGCGTCGCCCGGGGTCGTATTCGCCTATGACCGCAATACCTACGCCAACACCTTGCTGCGCAAGGAGGGGATCGAGGTCATCACCATCGTCGGCGCAGAACTCGGCCGCGGCCGGGGTGGCGGTCATTGCATGACCTGCCCGATCACTCGGGACGCAGTGGACTATTAGGGGCGGACGGGCTCGGGCGCTTGGGTGTGGTGCGGAATATGTTTCCGCCACCACACCCCCCCGTTTGACGGCGTTTTAGTCTCTGTTGCATCGATGTTGAGCGTCGGTTCGCGGCCGATTTGGCACGAACTGCACAATCACGCGCACCCGGACTTCATCTTTCACATATTCGGGATTTCAATCGGCATAGGGTGCTACCTGGTAGTGTACCTGATCCGGCGGTGTATAATCACGCAAGCCCGAGGGCGCGGGTTCTGATCCAGAGATGATCACGGGGCAGGGAGCAACTCACGCGTTCGGGAACGTTGAAGGCTCGGCATCGAGCTTCGATGCCGAGGTCGCTCAAAGAGTGAGTGCGTACCGTGAAGCTACGTGGCTCCCCTACTTGCGAGTCGAACCGTGCCAGCGTCAGGGAGTGGCTGTCGATTGGTCCGGAAGAACGACTAGGCGACGTGCATCCGAGCGCCAGCCTGGTGTCCCTCCAGGAGCGCATCCAGCAGCGGATCGCGTCCGATCTTCACGATTCAACCTGCCAGTATCTGATTGCTGCAAGCCTCGGCCTGATGCGCCTGCGCACCTGCCTGAACGATCAGGCAGGAGCCGCGCAGCTATGTGACGAGATTGATGCCTCGATCGACGAAGCGCTGCGGGAGATCCGGGCGTTCGCCTATCTGGTGCACCCGCAGAATCTGACCGTCGACGGTCTGAAAGCGACGATCGAACGCTATTCGCGGGGATTTGCCGCGCGGACATCGCTGCACGTCACGACCCGGATTTCGTCAGATATCGATCGCTTGTCGCGCGACAAGCAGCATTCGTTGCTCCGGGTCATCCAGGAAGCTCTCACGAACGTCTTTCGTCATGCGAAAGCGACGCAAGTGAGAATCGCCATCGCCTCGACCGGCAGCCATTTTCAACTGACGGTCAGCGACAACGGGCGGGGCTTTCCCGCTGATCGGGCAAGATCCGGTACGAAGGCTGTGATGGGCGTCGGCATTCCGGCCATGCGGGCCAGATTGCAGCAGATCGGAGGCACGCTTCATATCCGATCCGACTCCGCGGCGCGACATTCCGGCGCCACATTGCTGGCGGTGTTCCCGCGCGATTACGTCGAAAGCAAACGCAACAGGAAGGCTACAACAGTCGCGAGGGTCCACGCAGGCACATCGTGAAAGAAAACTGATCACCGGTGGTGGCCGAAATCATCTGTCGCGCCTGGCGCCTGGGGCTGCCACCGTGTCAAAAAAGTTGGAGTGCGCTGCCATGAAGCGATTTCTCATCGCAGATGATCACGAGGCCGTGCGGTCGGGCTTGCGAGCCGTGCTCGAGCAGCGGGCGGATTGGGAGGTGGTCGCTGAAGCCAACGACGGCAGCAAGGCGGTTGCAGCTGCGATCGCCAACCAGCCCCACGTCGCCATCGTCGATTTTTCAATGCCGCGCATGACGGGGGTGGAGGTCGCACGGCGGATCAGGGAATACCCGCTTCAGACCGAGGTGCTGATCTTCACGGTGCACAATTCCAGCCTGCTCGCGCAGGAGGCGTTCCAGGCAGGCGCGCGCGCCTTCCTGCTGAAGTCCGACGCCAACAAGCTGCTGCTGGCGGCGGTGGAGGCGCTTCTGGCGCACAAGCCGTTTTGTACCAGGAGCTGTCAGAACGAACTGGATCGCGGGCTGAGCCCCGGCATGGACAGCAGGCAGGCGCTCACCCCGCGGGAGCAACTCGTCGTCAAGCTGGTTGCGGAGGGCTATAGCAACAAAGGCATCAGCTCCATCCTGGACCTCAGCGTCAAGACGACGGAAGCGCACCGGGCAGCGGCGATGCGCAAGCTCGACGTGAATTCGACGGCCGGGCTGGTCCGCTACGCGGTGCGGGCCGGGCTGATCGATGTGTGAGGCCCAAGGTATGAGGCCCTTGAGTACAATCGCCGTGGGATTTCAGGGTTTTGTGGGATAACCCGCTGGACCGCGACCGGTATGATCGCTCGATCTTCCTGCCGGTCGCCTCCATCGATCGCCCGATGGGCCCGCGGGCCGGCATACGGGAACGGCGTCGTGAAGCGCATCGTGATTGCGGATGATCATGAAGTCGTGCGCTCCGGGCTGCGGGCGATCGTCGAAACCCGCTCCAACTGGATCGTCAGCGGAGAGGCGACCAACGGTGAGCAGGCGGTTGCATTGGCGCTGGAGACGCGGCCCGATATCGTGATCGTCGACTATTCGATGCCGCTCATGAACGGGCTGGAGGTCAGCCGTCGTCTGAAGGCGCTGCATGTGCGCACGGAAGTGCTGATCCTGACGATGCACGAGAACGAGGAACTGCTGACCGAAGCCATCCTGGCGGGGGTCCGCGGGTTCTTGTTCAAGTCGGATGCCAGAAACCACTTGATTTCGGCCATCGAGGCACTGCTCGACGGCCGGCCTTACTTCACCAGCCTGCTGCTGGAGAAGCTGCTCCACGACTACCAGCTCAACAAGCAGAACAAGTCGGCCATGCTGCTCACGTCGCGCGAGCAGAGCGTGGTTCAGCTCATCGCCGAAGGGCATACCAACAGGTCCATCAGCACGATCCTGAAGCTGAGCGTGAAGACCGTCGAGACGCACCGCGCCTCGGCGATGCGCAAGCTCGGGATGTCGTCGACGGCTGAGCTGGTCCGCTATGCCATTCGCAAGAGGCTGGTGGCGCCGTAAAGGCCAACCTCCTGAGAGGTCGCGTCTCGGTGACGGTCCCCGGGCAGCACGATCAGCAGCCTCGACAGATCGCCAGCTTGCTGTCGACGGTGTTCTCTTCGCGCGTGGGCCCCAGTTCGCTTGCGAGAGACGGATCCTCGTTCCGTGTTACCTGCCGCTCGGCGGGCAGAGGCGCATAGTCCAAGAGGCGCGAGCTGGGCGTTAGGAAAGGCGGGACCGCCGGATTGGCTGGCGCCGCCAAACCTCCGCCGTGTGCGCTGCCTCTTGCATAGGCTGCGGCAGCTGCAACCAGAACAAGAATTACTGCTGCGACATGCACCGTGGCTCTCTGCATGTTAGCCTCCATTCAATTTGCCCGGCGTCAACTTCGGCGTCGCGCGAATTATCCCTCTGACAATTCACGCGGGTAGACAAATCGGTGTGAGTTGCAGCCTTCGTCGATGAATCTTCGTTAAGGCTGGCGTCGAGTCGTGAGCGCGAAACTGGAGAGCAGGTTGGAGATGACCGCTCGGGTCTGCTCAGCCTATGGTCATCAAGGCGCGGTGGATGGCAGCAAGGATTTCATCGATCTGGCAGGAACCGGTGGGACGGTTGATCTTATTCCGTGTTGGAATGACCTGTTGAGCAATCGTCGTTTGACGGCCTTGAAAAGACTAGAATACTTCGGCAGGCTCATGCAAACACCGCATGACTTCCTTGTGGCGCTTCCTTGGCCGGGCAGCAACGAGTTTTCGATGGCTGCGCGGCATGCCCGAGCTGCCGCCTGTCGAAAATTAGCCATTGACCAGCATGCCACTTCAGTTCGATCAAGGGGCCGGCGCGCCCAGCCAAGCGCAACGGCGCCATCCAAATCAACGCCGACTTCGGAAAGCCTGTCATGTCCGTCACATCAGCCCCTCAGACCCAAGCTCACACCGCCGATCTTGCCGCTGAGGTCGACAGGCTCCTCACCGACCTCGGCGTGAGCCGTGCGAGCTACACCGAAGGCACGCTCGCCGTGCAGACGCCGATCACTGGCAAGATCGTCGGGAAGGTCAGGGAAGTCAGCGCCGCCGATGCCGCCGCGCTGATTGCGAAGGCGCATGCGGCGTTCCAGATCTGGCGGCTGGTGCCAGCGCCGAAGCGCGGTGAGCTGGTCCGGCTGTTCGGCGAAGAGCTGCGCGCCAACAAGCAGGCTTTGGGTCGGCTGGTGTCGATCGAGGTCGGCAAGATCGTGTCCGAGGGCCTCGGCGAGGTCCAGGAGATGATCGACATCTGCGACTTCGCCGTCGGGCTGTCCCGCCAGCTCTATGGCCTGACCATCGCCACCGAGCGCGGCGAGCACCGGATGATGGAGAGCTGGCATCCGCTCGGAGTGACCGGCATCATCTCCGCGTTCAATTTCCCGGTCGCCGTCTGGGCATGGAACGCGGCGCTGGCACTCGTCTGCGGCAATAGCATCGTGTGGAAGCCGTCCGAGAAGACGCCGCTGACGGCGCTGGCGACACAGGCGCTGTTCGACCGCGCGCTGACGCGCTTTACGAAGGACGGCGGAAGCGCGCCTGCAGGGCTCGCGGCGCTGCTGATTGGCGGCCGCGACCTCGGCGAGCTGCTTGTCGACCATACGAAAGTCCCGCTGGTATCGGCCACGGGCTCGACCGCGATGGGTCGAGCCGTGGGGCCGCGGCTCGCCAAGCGGTTCGCGCGCGCAATTCTCGAGCTCGGCGGCAACAATGCGGCCATCGTCGCGCCGACGGCCGATCTCGACCTGACGCTGCGCGGCGTTGCCTTTGCCGCGATGGGAACAGCCGGCCAGCGTTGCACGACGCTTCGGCGTCTCTTCGTTCATGAGAGTGTGTATGACAGCTTCGTTCCGCGGCTGAAGCGGGCCTACGCCTCTGTTGCCGTCGGAAGTCCCCTGGAAGCCGGCACGCTGGTTGGTCCGTTGATCGATGGCGCGGCCTATCGTGCGATGCAGGGCGCGCTCGAGGCCGCAAAAGCGGCGGGGGCTGCCGTTCACGGTGGCGAGCGGATTGCCGTCGAGGGAGCCACGGATGCGCACTACGTTCGTCCCGCGCTGGTCGAGATTGCATTGCAGACCGGGCCTGTCGAGCAGGAGACCTTCGCGCCGATCCTCTATGTGATCAGATACAGCGATTTCGATTCCGTCCTCGAACTGCACAATGCAGTTCCACAAGGGCTCTCCTCGTCGATCTTCACCAACGATTTGCGCGAGGCCGAGACGTTCCTGTCGGCACGCGGCTCCGATTGCGGGATCGCCAACGTCAATATCGGTCCGTCCGGCGCGGAGATCGGCGGTGCCTTCGGTGGCGAGAAGGAAACCGGCGGCGGACGCGAGTCCGGGTCCGATGCGTGGAAGGCCTATATGCGCCGGGCCACGAACACCATCAATTATGGCCGGACGCTCCCGCTGGCCCAGGGCGTCAAGTTCGACGTGGTGTGAGACCTGATGCAGGATCCCCGATCGCACGGTCTTTGGGCGCTGACGGCCCCGGCCGCGCCTGAGACCAGACCGCTCGTGGGCGAGCTGGATGTCGATGTCGTCGTCGTCGGCGGCGGATACACTGGCATTTCGTCCGCGCTTCATCTGGCCGAGGCAGGCTCGGGCGTTGCTGTGCTAGAAGCGTCCGACATCGGCTTCGGCGGCTCGGGACGCAATGTCGGCCTCGTCAATGCGGGCATGTGGGTCATGCCTGATGCTCTCACCGCGACGCTGGGGCAGACCTTTGGCGAGCGCCTGATCGATCTCCTCGGTCACGGACCGGCGAAGGTGTTCGATCTCATCGAAAAGCACGGCATCGATTGCGAGCCGGAGCGGGCGGGCACGCTGCATTGCGCCGTCGGAAGCAAGGGGCTGGCCGAGATCGAGGCCCGTGCCGAGCAATGGCGGCGGCGCGGTGCGCCCGTCGAGGTGCTCAACGCCGAGGTGACGCGCGCCAAGATCGGCGGCGGCGACTACGCTGGCGCGCTGCTGGACAAGCGCGCCGGCACCATTCAGCCGCTCGCCTATGTCCGGGGCCTCGCGCGTGTCGCGCTCGGGGCGGGCGCGAAGATCTTCACCCAAAGTCCCGCTCTCGCTGCGTGCAAGGACGGCTCGCGCTGGAAGATTGACACCAAAGCGGGATTGGTCCGAGCGGATTGGGTGATCGTTGCCACCGATGCCTATGCGCAGGGACCGTGGTCGCAGGTTCGGCAGGAGCAGATTCATCTGCCTTATTTCAACTTTGCGACTGAGCCTTTGTCGAACAATCTGGAGGCGTCGATCCTGCCGGAAAGGCAGGGGGCCTGGGACACCAAGCAAGTGCTCTCCTCGTTCCGCTTCGACCGCGCGGGCCGGCTCGTGTTCGGCAGCGTCGGTGCGCTCGATGGAAGCGGTGCCATGATCCACCGCGCGTGGGCCATTCGTTCGCTGCGAAAATTGTTTCCGCAGCTTGCCGACATCAGGTTCGAGGCCGGCTGGTTCGGGATGATCGGCATGACCTCGGACAATCTGCCGCGCTTTCACAAGCTCGACCGCAACGTCATTGCCTTCAGCGGCTACAACGGCCGGGGCATCGCGCCGGGGACGGTGTTTGGCGGTGTGCTGGCGTCCTACGTGCTCGGCCATGTCGCTGAAAGCGACCTTCCGCTGCCGGTTGCAGCTTGCGAGGAGCCGCGCTTCCGCTTCGCGCAGGAGGCCCTCTACCGCGCCGGATCCCAGCTCGTTCATCTGACCGAGGCGCGGCTCTGAGTCGTCGAATTATGAAAGAGGATGCCTTGCTGCGTTACTTCACTGCTGCTGAGGTCGAGGCCGGCCTCGACTATGCCAGACTGATCGACGCGCTGGCCGAATCCTTCCGGCGCGGCGGCGAGGCGATGCCGGTTCGGCAGAGCTACGACGTCGGAACTCCCGACACACCCGGCCACCTCCTGACCATGCCGGCTTGGGAGCGGGGTAAGGCGCTGGGGGTGAAGCTCGTGACGGTATTCCCCGCGAACGCGTCCCGCGGCCTCGGTGCCGTGTCGTCGCTCTACACGCTGTTCGACGGCACGACCGGCTGGCCGCGTGCGATGATCGACGGCGAGACGTTGACAAACCGGCGGACGGCTGCAGCTTCCGCGCTTGCCTCGCGGTATCTCTCGCGCCCGAACAGCAGCACGTTGCTTGTCATTGGGACAGGTCGCATTGCGGCCTGTCTGCCGGTCGCGCACCGCGCCACGCGTTCGATCGCACGCGTGCTCGTTTGGGGCCGCAATCTGCAACGCGCGCAGGCCTTTGCAGGCGAGATCTCCCGGCAAGGGTTCGCCACCGAGGCGGTTGTCGATCTGCCGACGGCATTGGCCGAGGCGGACATCATCAGTTGCGCGACGACATCGGTCGAGCCCATCGTGCTGGGTCGATATTTGAGGCCCGGCACACATCTCGATCTCGTCGGCGCGTTCACGCGCAACATGCGTGAGAGCGACGACGAGGCCGTCTGCCGCAGCCGCGTCTTCGTCGATACTTATGGCGGCGCGCTCGCGGAAGCCGGTGATCTGCTCCAGCCGATCGCTGCCGGACGCTGGGACGCCGGCAGGATTTGTGGCGATCTGCATGAGCTGACCAGCGGTGCGCGGCCGGGTCGTCTGGAGGAGAGCGAGATCACCCTGTTCAAGTCAGTCGGGGCGGCGTCCGAGGATCTCGCAGCCGCCTCGCTCCTCGTCGGCAGGTGGGACTCCTGAATGGGCGAGGCCGCTTCATTAGGTCAGCGATCGGCGGTCAATTGCTGGCGATACCGTTCCGCGTCCCAACTTAGCAACGCGTGCTCGTTCTCCGCCGAGAGATAGCGGACCTGTGCCGTCAGAGGCAGACGGCAGGTCACGAGTCCGAGACAGGTCAGCATAGCTTCGGCACCATCGCTTGCATCCTTGCGAATGACGCAGCCGAGGCCGGGAACGAGGAGCGCAACCGGAGGCGGCAGCCTGTCCGCCTGGGCTCTCGACGTCAGGAGGCGCAGGTCCTCGCCGTGGTCCAGCACGGGCAGGCCGGGACCAAGAAAGACGACATGGTCCGGATACAGCGAGCCGCTCGTCGCGACGGCACGGCTGAAGCGGTCGATCGCGACGCCGTGGCAGAGCGGATCTTTTGGCGAACGATAATCCGTACCGGCGCAGATTGAACGGAGCGCCTCATCATCGGCGGGTATGGCACTGCGCGGGCTGAGTGCGAGCCGTCTCTCCACCTCGTCCACCAGCACCTCCGCCGCCGCGCAGCTTTCTGCGCCGACCACCAGCCCATGGTTGCCGAGGATCAGGACATCCACGGCATCCTCGGCCAGAACATCGTTCAAGGCCTTCGCCAGCGGCAGTCCCGGATGATGATAGTCGAGCCAGCGCCAGGCCAATCCGTCGAGGCGTCTTGCAAGCTCCTCGCGCGCATCGGACTGCACCGCCCACGCGATCGTGTTGACCGAATGGACGTGCAACACGACGGGATGGGGCATGAGCGCGTGGAGCGAGGTTTCGATCGAGGCGCGCAACGTGGTATTGGCATCGGGAGCGAGAGGAATCTTTTCTTCGCCTTGCCTGAGCGCGGCGCGTGCTGCACCAAGCGGCACCGGAACGAATATGTCCTTTGCTTCCGCATCCGCAAGCCAGGTGCCGGACGCCTTCACCCAGAGCACGTCGTCATCCTTGATCGAGGAATTGCCGCCGGCGCCCTGCACCAGCAGGATGTTGCGGCCGACGCGGGCCGACATCTGGCGGAGATCGTCGAGTTGCGCAGGCTCCCGCATGGAAAGGCCTCACCAGGTCAAGTGATTCATCAGCCAGTTCGGCGCCGCGCCTTCCGATCCCGCCAGCATGCGGATCGCCGCCGGCAGATCGGGCGCGCCTGCGAGCGCGTCCCGGTGCACGCCCGCACCGAGGAGCAGGGTCAGCATTCCCTTCGCCCGCGCGCCGGCGACGTCGTGATCGAGGGAATCGCCGATCATCAGGACCCGCTTCGGATCGGGATGGCCGAGTTGCTCCAGCGCCGCCTCGAAGATCGGCGCGTGCGGCTTGCCGACGAACGCCACGGCACCCCCAAGCTTCTCGTAGAACCGCGCCAAGGCGCCCGGCGCCGGGATCAATCCGTTCGCGCTGAACATGGCCAGATCAGGGTTGGCGCACAGCATCGGCAATCGCCGCGCTGCGGCCGTGACAAAACGCGCACGCCAGTGCTCGGGCTCGGCGACGTCATCATCGAGGCCAGCGAGCAAGATGAAATCGGCGTTCTCGATCCCGGTCACGATCGAAAGGTCGAGACCGTCGATAACCGAATGATCGCCGCCGCGCGTGATGAGAAAACATGATCGGCCGAGATCGGTGAACGGGGCGCGTACACGTTGCCGCAGGCCCGCCCAGGTCACCTCGCCGGAGGTCAGGATTCCGTCATAGGCCTCCGGCGGCAGGCCGAGCCTTACAAGCCGCTCTTCGTTGCTGCGTGCACGCTTGCCGGAATTCGACAGCACCAGCACGCGCTTGCCTGCGGCCTTGAGCTTCGCCACGCAATTCCGCGCGGCCGGAAAGACGTCGCCGCCTTCATGCAGCGTGCCCCATTGGTCGAGCAGAACGTGATCGAACCGGTCGGCGATCGCGCTCAGCGCATCGATTTCGACGGTGCCGGCTCTCATGACGGGCTGCCGTGCAAGGCCAGCAGCGCAGCGCCATAGCTTGCCTCGGTTTGCTCGGCCGTCGTGACGGCAACGCCGAGCGCGCGGCGTCTGATCTCGGTCCATGCCGCGTTCTTCGCACCGCCGCCAATGCTGACGACGCGGCGCAGTTGCGGGGCTCCGAGCGCAGCGAGACGCTGATAGGCGAGGGATTCGACCGACGCGATGCCTTCGAGCAGGGCCTGGAAGAAGCGATGATCCTCTGCCGGGCGCGGCGTGATGCGTGCGGCCAAGGCCGGATCGGCGATCGGAAAGCGCTCGCCCGGTTTTGGCAACGGATAGTAATCGAGCCCGGTTGGTTCCTCCGGCCGCAACTGCGGGGTCAGCCGTTCCATCTCTGCCGCCGAAAAATGCGCGAGCAGCGCGCCGCCGCCGGAATTGGAGGCGCCGCCGGCAAGCCAGCGCTCACCAAGCCGGTGTGAATAGACGCCCTGATCCGCAGCGAAGATCGGCTGCGTGGTCAGCAGCTTGACGACCAGCGTCGTTCCGAGCGAGGTCACGGCATCGCCGGGGCTGTCGGCGCGCGTCGCGATGAAAGCGGCGACACCGTCGGTAGTGCCGGCCGTAATGCGGGCCGCTTTCGACAAGCCGAGCTCCGAGGCAATAGCTGGATCGATCTCGGCAAAGGGCGTCCCCGGCACCAACACGCGCGGCAAAAGTGTGTGTGGCACGCCGAGCTGATCGAGCCAGGCCGGCCAGCTGCGCGTGACGGGATCGTAGCCGAGTTTCAACACGTTATTCTCGTCGCTGACGCCGTGGGTGCCCGCCAGCCGGCCGGCGATCCAATCGGCCTGATGCACGGCAAAACGCGCGCCTCTCGCTTCGCTGTGGCCCAGCAAGTGAAGCAGTTTCGCCAATGCGCTGCTGGCGCCGTGAGCGCCGCTTTCCTTCGGCGCAACCGACGCAATGCGCCCGGCTTCCTTCGCCGCGCGGGCATCGTTGTACATCAGCCCCGGCGTGCAGGGCCGGCCGGCAGCGTCGATCAGGAGCAGCGTGCCGGACGTGCCGTCGACGCAAATGCGCTCGACGGCTTCGAGATCGATGCTGCGTCCGAGCTTGCTGATCGCAACGACGCTCGCGTGCCACCAAAATTCGGGGTCCTGGTCGATCGCATCACCGTCCTGTCGCGGCGGGGGCAGGGTGGCCGCTTCCATGCCCAGGATGTCGCCGCGCACATCGACGGCGCAGGCGCGGACGCCGCTGGTTCCAACGTCGATGCCGAGGAACATACCCGTCATTGGATCTCACCTCCCTTTGGCACCTCTGACGATTGCGGCCCAGATCACAATCACCGCCGCGATTGCACTGCAGCACGTTTGGGGGATTGACGTCCCGGCCGGCCTCTGCAATTTTTTGCAGGGCGTGAAGAAATTTGCAAGCGAGCTTTTTCGCCGTGGTGATGCAACCCGACAGGCTGGCGACGATTGACGGCGAAGCGTCGCTCGCGACGCGCGCGGCGTGGCTCTATTTCGCCGCCGGACTGACCCAGTCGGAGGTCGCCGACCGCCTCAACATCCAGAGCACCAAGGCGCACCGGCTGATCGCGCGCGCCAGCCGCGAGGGCATGATCCGGGTCTTCGTGGAAGGGCCGGTCGCCGAATGCGTCGCGCTGGAGAACACGCTGATCGAGCGCTACGGGCTCTCCTTCTGCCGCGTCGCGCCCGATCTCGGCGAGGGCGACTTGCCGCTGAAGGCGCTGGCGCTGGAGGGCGCGAGCTTCCTGCGGCAACTCCTCGAGCGCGGCGAGCACAGGATCATCGGCGTCGGCCACGGCCGCACGCTCGCCGCGATGGTGGAACAATTGCCCCAGACGCCGGCGCGCGGCGTGCAATTCGTGTCGCTGCTTGGCGGACTTACGCGGAAATTCGCGGCCAATCCCTTCGACGTCATCCATCGCCTCGCCGAGCGCACAGGCGCGGAGGCTTATCTTCTGCCGGTTCCCGTGTTCGCCAATTCCGTCGCCGACCGCGCCGTGCTGATGCAGCAATATGGCATCGCCGACGTATTCGCGCTCGCCCGCAAGGCCTCGCTGCTGTTCGTCGGCATCGGCCAGATCCACGCCGAGGGTTTTCTGGTCTCTAGCGGCATGATCAAGCCGGACGAAGTCGTGGAACTGAAGCGGGAAGGCGCCTGCGCCGATCTGCTCGGCCATTTCTTCAACGCCGATGGCAAGATGCTCGACATCGATCTGTCGGCGCGCGCCACCTCGATGGAGGCGGCGGACTTACGGAAACATCGCATCGTCGCCATCGGCGGCGGATTGGCAAAAGTCACGGCGCTGCGCGCGGTTTTGCGCAGCGGCCTCCTGCACGGCCTCATCATCGATGAGGTGACAGCGCAGGCACTCGCTACCGACAAGCCGGAGGCAACATCCGGCAAAACCAAGAACAAGGGTCGGAAGGGAACGTAAACGCGCACCATGGGAGGTTACAATGCACGACCGCGAGAAGAATCTGTTCGATTCCTACGCCGGCAAACGTATCAGCCGGCGTGATCTACTGGATGGAGCCGCCAAGCTCGGCATCGCCGGCGCAGCGGCCAACGCAGGCTTCGCCTCCGCGATGTCGCGGGCGATGGCCGCGGACTTCAACTGGAAGGCCTATAGCGGCAAGTCCATCAAGCTGCTGCTGAACAAGCATCCCTACGTCGATGCGATGATCGGCGATCTCGAAGCGTTCAAGACGCTGACGGGCATGAACGTCACCTACGACATCTTCCCGGAGGACGTCTATTTCGACAAGGTGACCGCGGCGCTGTCCTCGAAATCGGATCAGTACGACGCCTTCATGACCGGCGCCTACATGACCTGGACCTACGGTCCGGCCGGCTGGATCGAGGACCTCAACACCTACATCAAGGATCCCGCCAAGACCAACCCGGCCTTCGCCTGGGACGATGTTCTGCCCGGCCTGCGGTCATCGACCGCGTGGGACGGCGTTGCGGGTTCCGAGCTCGGCTCGGGCAAGGCCAAGCAGTGGTGCATCCCCTGGGGCTACGAGCTCAACAACATCACCTACAATCGCAACATCTTCAGCAAGGTCGGCGTCAAGCCGCCGACGAACCTCGACGAAATGCTCGAGGTGGCCGCGAAGATCACCAAGGACGCCGGCGGGCCCTACGGCGTCGGCGTTCGCGGCTCGCGCTCCTGGGCGACCATCCATCCGGGCTTCCTCTCGGCCTATTCGAACTTCGGCCAGAGGGATTTTGTGATGGAGGGCGGCAAGCTGAAGGCCGCGATGAATACCAAGGCTTCGAAGGATTTTCACGAGAAATGGGTCAAGATGATCCAGACCTCGGGCCCGAAGAACTGGTCGACCTACACCTGGTACCAGGTCGGCACCGACCTCGGCGCCGGCGCGTCCGGCATGATCTTCGACGCCGACATTCTCGGCTACTTCATGAACGGCGGCGACAACAAGGAGAAGGGCAATCTCGGCTACGCGCCGTTTGCCGCCAATCCGGCCGCCAAGGCGCCGACACCGAACGTCTGGATCTGGTCGCTCGCAATGTCGAGCTTCTCCAAGCAGAAGGATGCAGCCTGGGTGTTCATGCAATGGGCGGCTTCCGTCGAGCACGACCTGTTCGGCGCCCGCAAGATGGACTTCGTCAACCCGGTGCGCGCCTCGGTCTGGAAGGACTCGGAGTTCCGCGACCGCATCGCAAAGTCCTATCCCGGCTATCTGGAGCAGCATGACGTTTCGGCCCCGGGCGCCAAGATCTACTTCACGGCGCAGCCGCTGTTCTTCGACCTGACCACCGAATGGGCAGCCTCGCTCCAGAAGATGGTCGCCAAGGAGATCAGCGTCGACGAAGGCCTCGATAAGCTCGCCGACAGCATCAACCGTCAGCTCAAACAAGCAGGTCTTGGATGAACTCGCCTCGGTTGACGCCTTTCGTGGTGTCTTAATTCCTCCACGCCACGACAACCCGCCGGTTCGGAACGCCTACGATCCGGGCCGGCGGTGTTGCAGTGAGAGTATGATCCCGTATCATCATGAGCATGGTTCAACTCCTTCAGACCTCTGCGCTTCCGCGCCGCACCACGAGGCTGCGCGGTCGCATGCTGCCTTACCTGCTGAGCCTGCCGGCTCTGCTCGTCTGCATCGCCATCCTCGTGCCGTTCGTGACGGCCGCGGTCTATTCACTCCAGCGCTACCGGCTGAACCTGCCTTACCTGCGCGGCTTCATCGGGGTCGACAACTATATCGACTTCCTCACCGACCCCGCATTCTGGAATACGCTGCGTATCTCGCTCGTCTATACCGCGTTGACGGTGGTGCTCGAGCTTCTGCTCGGCCTGGGCATCGCGTTGCTCCTGCGGCGGCCGACACGCTTCCACAATGCGGTGTCGATCGTGCTTCTGCTGCCGCTGATGACGGCGCCCGCGATTGCCGCGCTGATGTGGAAGCTGATGACCAATCCGAGCTTCGGCATCCTGTCCTATCTGGTCAGCCTGTTCGGCGTGCACGACTTCAAATGGGCCTCCGACCCATCGAGCGCGCTGTTCACGGTCGTCCTGGTCGACGTCTGGGTCTACACGCCCTTCATCATGATCCTGCTGCTCGCCGGCCTGCGCTCGCTGCCGCGCCAGCCGTTCGAGGCCGCGGCGCTCGATGGCGTTCCGGCAAGCTTCGTGTTCTTCCGCATCACGCTGCCGATGCTCGCGCCCTACATCATCACGGCCTCGCTGTTCCGCCTGCTCGATTCCATCCAGCAGTTCGACATCATCTATGCGATGACGCAAGGTGGCCCCGGCGACCGGCTGATGGTGTTCCAGGTCCAGGCCTATCTCGAATTCTTCCAGTACACCAATGTCGGCCGCTCGGCGGCGCTGCTGATGATCCTCTGGCTGATCACCAACATCCTGTCGAACATCTTCATCAAGAACTGGCTGCGGCTGCGTGCACGCGCCCACGGTCACGCGTAAGGGCGGGGGCAGCGATGGATCATTCCAGTCTTGCAGGTCGCATCTTCCGGGGCGTCGCGCTGGCGCTGGTGCTCGTCTTCTTCATGTTCCCGATCGTCTGGATCCTCATGATGTCGTTCCAGACGAATGAACAGATCCTGCGGATTCCACCGCACATCCTGTTCGAGCCGACGCTTTCCAACTATCAGGCTTTGATCTCGGGCCAGCTTCGCACCACGGCAGGCAATCTCGAGATCTCCTTCATGCGCAACCTCATGAACAGCTTCGTGCTGTCGAGCGCGGCGGTGCTGCTGGCCCTGCTGCTCGGCGTGCCCGCGGCCTACGCGTTCGCGCGGTTCAAGTTCCGGCTCGGCGAAAGCATCGCCTTCACGTTGCTGTCGTTCCGCTTTGCGCCGCCTCTGCTCGTGCTGCTGCCGCTGTCACTGTACTACCAGCAGCTCGGGCTCAGCGACACGTATTTCGGCATCGTCTGGGTCT
>NZ_JBBIAR010000078.1:0-43633 GCF_054185165.1 Bradyrhizobium sp. UFLA05-109
TCTGACGAGGCGTTGAGGGCATTCGCAGCACGGCTGCTCGAAGCCGAACGTCCCGTCATCGTCACGATGGACGAGGTGGTCAAGAGCGATGCGCTGAAGGAAGCGGCCGAGCTGGCGGAACTCTTGGGCGCGGCCGCCTATCAATCGTCCACGGCCTATGGCGCGCATTTCCTCTCGGAAAGCCCGAGCTTCATGGGCACGCTGGCGCGCGTACAGAAGGCCGCACGCGATACGCTTGCGCCTTACGACCTGCTCATCGCGCTGGGCGGCGATCCGTTGCGGATGTCGGTCCATAGCGAGATCGATCCGCTGCCGGATGGACTCCCGATCGTGCAGGTCGGCCTCGTCGATTGGGAGATCGCCAAGAATTTTGGCGCGGACATCGCGCTCAAGGCTGACGTGAAGGAAACGCTGCGCGCGCTGATCCCGGTGCTCAAGGAAATGGGCGGCGCCGTGCTGGAGCGGCGCGCGAGGGAACGTCTCGCCGAACTTGCGCCGAAGAACTGGACCGCGCGCCGCGCCATGCTGGTCGAGCAGATCACGAAGGCGAGGGACCGCACGCCCATCGACCCTGACTGGCTAACGCTGCAAATGGTCGAGGCGATGCCCGACAATGCGATCCTCGTCGACGAAGGCCTCACCTCCGGCCGCCAGATCGCAAGCCTGCGTCCGCATCGCGATCGCTACGGCTATCACGGCCTTGCCTCCGGTGGCATCGGCTGGGGCCTGCCGGCCTCCGTCGGCGTGAGCCTCGCAAACCCAACGCGGCCGGTGGCCTGCTTCTCCGGCGATGGCAGCGCGATGTACTCGATCCAGTCGCTCTGGACCGCTGCCCACCACAAGCTGCCGCTGACGATCGTGATCGCCAACAATGGCGGCTACCGCATCATCAAGCAGCGCCTGCTCGCCTTCCACGGCGATGACAATTATGTCGGCATGGATTTCGTCGACCCGCCGGTGGATTTTGCCGCGATCGCGAGGGCGCTGGGCTGTGAGGCGATCAAGGTGAGCGATCCCCGGGAGCTGAAGCCAACCTTCGCCTCCGCGTTCAACCGCCCCGGCACCAAGCTGATCGAGGTGATGGTGGACGGGAAGGTCTAAACGCGATCACCGTCATTGCGAGGAGCGAAGCGACGAAGCAATCCAACTATTTCCGCGGAGAGATTCTGGATTGCTTCGCTGCGCTCGCAATGACGATGTGGGGGTCGTGTGCACAAAAATCTGCAAAACAACCCCATGCAAAGTAGCCGGCCTAGCCTTTTCTTCCCACCCGATAGCCCGCCGCCGGGTGCGGCGTGGTGAGCCGGGCGCGGCCTTGGCCGAACAGCTTTTCCCGCAGTGTGCCCTTCGCGTACTCCGCCTTGTAGCGGCCGCGCCGGGTCAACTCCGGCACCAGCATGTCGGCGATATCCTCGAAATCGCCGGGCGAGATCGCAAACGCCACGTTCAGCCCGTCGACGTCGGTCGCCTCGAACCATTCCTCGATCTTGTCTGCGACCATCTCCGGCGTTCCCACCACGACCGGGCCGGCGCCGCCGATGCCGACATGTTCGATGACGTCGCGCACGGTCCAGACGCGGTCGGGATCGGCGCGGGTGACGTTGTCCATGGCGCTGCGGCCGGCATCGTTCTGCACGTGGCGAACCTGCTGATCGAGCTCGTAGCCGGAGAAATCGACGCCGGTCCATCCCGACATCAGCGCCAGCGCGCCTTCGGGGCTGATGTGGCGGCGGTAGTCGGCGTATTTCTGCTTTGCCTCCGCCTCCGTCCGCCCGAGGATCAGCGTCATCATCGAGAACATCAAAATTTCGGCCGGGTTGCGCCCGAGCTCGGCCGCCGTCTGGCGGATCGCGGCTACGCGCGGCGCGATCACCTTCGCCGACGGTCCCGACATGAACACGCATTCGGCGTGCTGGGCCGCGAACTGCCGGCCGCGCGGCGAGGTGCCGGCCTGATACAGCACGGGCGTGCGTTGCGGCGACGGCTCGCTCAGATGAATCGTGTTGTTGAGCCGGAAATTCCGGCCCTCATGCGTGATGCGATGAACCTTTGCCGGATCGGTGAAGATGCCGCGCGCGCGATCGCGCAGCACGGCGTCATCCTCCCAGCTTCCTTCCCAGAGCTTGTAGACGACCTCCATATATTCGTCGGCAATGTCGTAGCGATCGTCATGCGCGGTCTGCTTGTCCTTGCCGGCGCCCCGCGCGGCGCTGTCGAGATAACCGGTGACGACGTTCCAGCCGATCCGCCCTTCGGTCAGATGATCGAGCGTCGACATCCGTCGCGCGAACGGGTAGGGCGGCTCGTAGGAGAGGTTGGAGGTGACGCCAAAACCGAGATTCTGCGTCACCGCGGCCATCGCCGAAAGCAGCAGCAGCGGCTCGTTCGATGGCGTCTGCGCTGCATTGCGCAACGCGGCGTCGGGGCTGTTGCCAAAGACGTCATAGACGCCGAGCACGTCGGCCAGGAACAATCCGTCGAAGCGGCCGCGCTCCAGCGCCTTCGCCAGATCGATCCAGTAGGGCAGGCGATTATATTCGGCTGTGCGATCGCGCGGATGGGTCCACAGGCCCGGCGATTGATGCGCGACGCAATTCATCGCGAATGCGTTGAGCCGGATTTCTTTTGCCATGCTTGTCCCTCGGCGCCACTATCCCCGGGCTCGTCTCGATGCTATCGGTCCCCGGCAGTTGGCCAAGTTCTTGCATTCGGCCTGCCCTTGGCAAGAGTCAATTGCTAACCCTGCTACTTCCGAAAGATGGCGTATCCCGCTACGCTTGTTCCAAATCCAGGCTTGAAAAAGAACGAAATGACCAGAGCTGACGCCATCGCCCGCGCCCGCGATGATTTTTCATCCGGCGCGTTCCTCGCAGAGCTCGACCGCCGCGTCGCCTATCGTACCGAGAGCCAGAATTCCTCGCGCGGCGCCGAGCTGCGTGCCTATCTGGAACAGGAGATGCAGCCCGCCTTTGCCGCGCTCGACTTCGAGAGCCGCCTGGTGGAATCGCCGAGCGGCAAGGCGCCGTTCCTGATTGCCGAGCATGTCGAGAGCGCGTCCGCGCCGACTGTTCTGATCTATGGCCATGGCGACGTCGTCGACGGCATGGAGGGCGAGTGGCGCGACAATCGCGATCCCTGGCGCACGACGACATCGGGCAATCGCGTCTATGGCCGCGGCACCGCCGACAACAAGGGCCAGCACAGCATCAACATGGCCGCGCTTCGCGCGGTGCGCGGGGCGCGCGGCGGCAAGCTCGGGTTCAACGCCAAATTCATCGTCGAGATGGGCGAGGAGATCGGCTCGCCCGATCTCGGCAAGGTCTGCGATCTCAATCGCGAGACGTTGAAGGCTGATCTGTTCATGGCCTCCGACGGGCCTCGCCTCTCGGCCGATCGCCCGACGCTGTTCCTCGGCTGTCGCGGCGGCATTCGCATCCATCTCGACGTCAACTTACGCGACGGCGGACATCATTCAGGCAATTGGGGCGGTGTGCTCGCCAACCCCGCGACCATTCTGGTGAACGCGATTTCGACGCTGGTCGACGGCCATGGCCGCCTCCAGCTCGACGCCTTGAAGCCGCCGCGGCTGACCAACCTGATCCGCAGCTTCCTTGCGGACGTAAAGGTCGAACCGACCGAGGACGAGCCGGCGCTTGCGGAGAACTGGGGCGAGGACGGATTGTCCGCCGCCGAACGGCTCTACGCCTGGAACACGCTGGAAGTGCTGGCCATGTCGTCGGGCAATATCGAGAAGCCGGCGAACGCGATCCCCGGCCATGCCAACGCGGTGCTGCAACTGCGCTTTGTGGTCGGCACGAAGATTGACGGTATGATCGACGCCATCCGCGCGCATCTCGTCGCAAAGGGATTTCCGATGGTCGAGGTGCGGGCGGCGCAAAGCTTTGCCGCTTCACGGACCGATTTCGACAGCCCCTGGATCAAATGGGCCGCGGACTCCGTGCAAGCGACCACCGGCAAGGCGCCCGCGATCCTGCCAAATTTCGGCGGCTCATTGCCGAACGACGTGTTCTCCGAGGTTTTGGGCCTGCCGACGATCTGGGTGCCGCATTCCTATCCCGGCTGCTCCCAGCATGCGCCAAACGAGCACATCCTGCTGCCATTGACCGAAGAAGCGCTGACTGTCATGGCCGGCCTGTTCTGGGACCTTGGGGAGCTACCCCGTCCGCTCGGCTAGGTGAAGGGCTCCGAAAGTCACATTCTAATCCGGCCCGATTTATGCAAGCATCCGGCCGCCATTCCGCAAGGGGAGAAAAAAGTGAAACATTTCCGTAACTTCGGCCTCGCGCTCGCCGCCACCATGGTCGTGAGCCAAGCCAGTGCCGAGGAGCTGACCGGCACGCTCAAGAACATCAAGGATACCGGCGCGATCACGCTCGGCTTCCGCGACTCTTCGATCCCGTTCTCCTATCTCGACGACAACCAGAAGCCCGTCGGGTTCGCGATGGACATCTGCTACAAGATCGTCGACGCCGTGAAGAAGGAGCTCAAGCTCGACAAGCTCGAGGTCAAGCTCAACCCGGTGACCTCGGCCACCCGCATCCCGCTGATGGCCAATGGCACCATCGACCTCGAATGCGGCTCGACCACCAACAATGCCGAACGGCAGAAGCAGGTCGCCTTCACCAACACCCACTTCCTGACCGCGAGCCGCTACGTGTTCAAGAAATCGAGCGGCCTCAAGTCGATCGATGACCTGAAGGGCAAGACGGTGGTCTCGACCGCCGGCACCACTAACATCAAGCAGCTCACCGAAGCCAACGTCGAGAAGAAGCTCGGCGCCAACATCATTCCGGCCAAGGATCACGCCGAAGCCTTCCTGATGGTGGAGACCGATCGCGCCGTCGCCTTCGTGATGGATGACATCCTGCTTGCGAGCCTCGTTGCCGGCTCGAAGAGCCCGTCCGACTACGTGATCTCCAAGGATGCGTTCTCCAAGCCCGAGCCCTATGGCATCATGCTGCGCAAGGACGACGCCGCCTTCAAGAAGGTGGTCGATGCGGCGACCGCCGCGCTCTACACCTCCGGCGAGGGCCAGAAGATCTACGACAAGTGGTTCATGCAGAAGATCCCGCCGAAGGATCTCAACCTCAACACGCCGATCTCGGACGAGTTGAAGCACGAGTTCGCCAAGCCGTCGGACTCGCCGAATCCGGACGATTATAAGTAAGCTGATCTGTTACTGCCGGTTGTGCGATGGTCCAATCATTGCATGAGCGGTGCAGCACATTTCGCCTCTTCCCTCACCAGGGGAGGGGAGAGGCTCTCGATCCTCATGGTGAGGAGCTGCGCAAGCAGCGTCTCGAACCATGAAGGCCCGGACCGTGGCCTTCATCCTTCGAGACGCGGCGAAGCCGCCGCTCCTCAGGTGAGGGGCACTTTCGATCATTCTGGAGGAGAATGGTCTAAGATGTGCACGGAAGTTGGTAGGTATAATCGACACGTTCGCGCGGGGGACTCGTGAACTACAACTGGAACTGGGGAATTTTCTTCCAGCCGAACCCGATGGGTACAGGCACGTATCTCGACATGCTGTTGTCGGGACTGGTGCTGACGCTCGAGACCGCGGTGCTGGCCTGGATCATCGCGCTGATCACCGGCTCGATCGTCGGCGTGATGCGCACGCTGCCGTCCAAGGCAGCCTACTGGTTCGGCTTTTGCTGGGTCGAGTTCTTCCGCAACATGCCTCTGCTGGTGCAGCTCTTCCTGTGGTTCTTCGTGCTGCCGGAAATGCTGCCGAAGGCCGCCGGCCTGTGGCTGAAGCAATTGCCGAACGCGCCGTTCTGGACGGCGTCGATCGGCGTCGGCCTGTTCATGTCGGCGCGCGTCGCCGTGCAATTGCAGGCCGGCATCGGCTCGCTGCCGCGCGGGCAGAAGATGGCGGCGACCGCACTCGGCCTGACCACCGTGCAAGGCTATCGCTACGTGCTGCTGCCGATGGCGTTCCGCATCATCCTGCCGCCGCTGACCTCCGAGTTTCTCAACACCATCAAGAATACCGCGGTGGCCATCACCATCGGCCTGCTGGAACTGACCGGACAGGCGCGCTCGATGCAGGAATTCTCGTTCCAGGTGTTCGAGGCATTCACCGCAGCGACCGTTCTCTATCTCCTCGTCAACGCCGTCGTCGTGACCGCAATGCGTTTCCTCGAGCGCTGGGTCGCGATCCCCGGCTACATCACGGGGAAATAGCGATGCTCGGCAATTTCGATTTCGACGTTATCCGCCGTGCACTGCCCTATCTGTTCTACGAGGGCATGACGTTCACGCTGATGCTCACGGCGCTCGCCGCGCTCGGCGGCCTGATTTTCGGCACGGCGATCGCATTGATGCGGCTCTCCGGCTACAAGCTGCTCGGCCGCATCGCCGGTCTCTATGTCGACTTCATGCGCTCGCTGCCGCTGGTGCTCGTCATCTTCTGGTTCTACTTCCTGGTGCCCTATATCGGGCAGTGGTTGACCGGTGCGCCGCGGCCGATCAAGGTCGGCGCGTTCGCCTCCTCGCTCATCACCTTCATCATGTTCGAGGCGGCCTATTTCTCCGAGATCATGCGCGCCGGCATCCAGTCGATCTCACGCGGGCAGCCGGCCGCGGCGAACGCGCTCGGCCTGACCTACGCGCAGACCATGCGCTACGTCGTCCTGCCGCAGGCGTTTCGCAACATGCTGCCCGTGCTGATCACGCAAACCATCGTGCTGTTCCAGGACACCTCGCTGGTTTACGTGCTCTCGATCACGGATTTCCTCGGCGCGGCGAGCAAGGTCGCGCAACGCGACGGGCGTCTCGTCGAGATGTACCTATTCGCCGCCGTCGTGTACTTCACCATTTCCTGCATCGCGTCCTTCGGCGTTCGCCGCCTGCAGTCGCGCATCGCCATCATCCGCTAGAGCCCGTCATGATCGAGATCAGTCACGTCGACAAATGGTACACCGCCTCGTTCCAGGTGCTGAAGGATTGCACCACCAACGTCGCCAAGGGCGAGGTGGTGGTCGTCTGCGGCCCTTCGGGCTCGGGCAAGTCCACCCTGATCAAATGCGTCAATGCGCTGGAGCCCTTCCAGAAGGGCGATATCACCGTCGACGGCACCAAGGTCAACGATCCCAGAACCGATCTGCCAAAGCTCCGCTCGCGCGTCGGCATGGTGTTCCAGCACTTCGAGCTGTTCCCACATCTCAAGATCATCGACAATCTCTGCCTCGCGCAGGAGAAGGTGCTGCGGCGAGCTCACGACAAGTCGATGGCCAAGGGCATGCAGCTTCTGGAGCGCGTCGGGTTGAAGGAGCAGGCGCAGAAGTTTCCGGCGCAGCTCTCCGGCGGCCAGCAGCAGCGCGTCGCCATCGCGCGCGCGCTGGCGATGGATCCCATCGCTATGCTGTTCGACGAGCCGACCTCCGCCCTCGACCCCGAGATGATCAGCGAGGTGCTGGACGTCATGGTCGACCTCGCCCGCGAAGGCATGACCATGATGGTCGTCACTCACGAAATGGGCTTTGCCCGCAAGGTCGCCAACCGCGTGATCTTCATGGACCGCGGCGAGATCGTCGAGGATGCTCCGAAGGATGATTTCTTCGGCAAGCCCAGAAGCGACCGCGCGCAGAAGTTCTTGTCGAAGATTCTGTCGCATTAACTCTCCCCACCGTCATTCCGGGGCGATGCGAAGCATCGAACCCGGAATCTCGAGATTCCGGGTTCATTCGCTGCGCGAATGCCCCGGAATGACGGGGAGTGGGGTTTATCGCCGCCCACGAATTTCGTATACGAGCAGGCAATTCCCGCATTCCCGACAGGAGACCTGCCTTGGACTCGATCGCCTACGTCAACGGCTCTTTCGTCCCGCTTTCGGAAGCCAAAGTCTCGGTCCTCGATCGCGGCTTCCTGTTCGCCGACGGCATCTACGAGGTTTCGGCCGTGCTCGACGGCAAGCTGGTCGACAATGCCTCGCACCTGGCGCGCCTCGAACGCTCCGTCGGCGAGATCAAGCTGAAGCTGCCGGAGACGGTCGAGCGCATCACCGAGCTGCAGAAGGAGCTCATCGCGCGCAACAAGCTCGCCAATGGTCTCGTCTATCTCGAAGTGACGCGCGGCGCCGACGCGGGACGCGACTTCGCTTTCCCCACGGGCGACGTCAAGCCGACGCTGGTCATGTTCACGTCCGAGAAGGACATCATCAACGCGGCCTCGGCCAAGACCGGCATCAACGTCATCACGGTGCCCGACATCCGCTGGGAACGGCGCGACATCAAGAGCGTGGCGCTGCTTGCGCAGGTCCTGGCAAAGCAGGCCGCAGCCGAAGCCGGCGCAGGCGAAGCCTGGATGCTCGAGGACGGTTTTGTCACCGAGGGCGGCTCGTCATCGGCGTTCATCCTGACCCAGGACGACGTCATCGTGACGCGCCAGAATTCGAATGCCATCCTGCCGGGCTGCACCCGCAAGGCCGTGCTGGCGCTCGCCGAAGAGCGCCAGCTCCGCGTCGAGGAGCGCGCTTTCACGGTCACTGAGGCGCTCGCCGCCAAGGAGGCCTTCATCACCAGCGCATCCTCGTTCGTGCAGCCGGTGGTCGCGATCGACGGCAAGCAGGTCGGGAGCGGTAAGCCCGGCCCGATGGCAACGCGGCTGCGCGAGATCTATGTGGAGTTTGCCAAGGCGACGGGAGTTTAAGCCTCGTACTCAGCTATCGCAGGGTGGGCAAAGGCGCGCTTGCGCCGTGCCCACGTCTTCTCTCGCGTTTGCCGAAAAAAAGAGGTGGGCACGCTTCGCTTTGCCCACCCTACGAGATTTGCCCGCGAGGGCGTCCCGCCCCTCACGCCGCTGTGCATTGCTGCAAGCCGTGGCATGAGGCCTGTGTCGCACACTCCGCCGAAATCGCCCGGTTTGATCGGGCGATCCAGTACGCCGCGGCAGTTGTTGTGAATCTCGAAGCCTCTGGAATACTGGATGCCCCGCCTTCGCGGGGCATGACAGCGGAGAATGCCTCACGCTACCGACGCCTTCACCTTCACGGGATGAACCGAACGGAACGAGATCGCGATCCGGTTCCAGGCATTGATGGTCGCGATCAGCATGGTCAGGTTCACCGTCTCCTCCTCGGAGAATTGCGCACGGACCTGCTCGTAGACGTCGTCGGGCGCGTGCGTTTCCGAAATCAGCGTCACCGACTCCGTCCAGGCCAGTGCTGCGCGTTCCCGATCGGTGTAGAGCGGGGATTCGCGCCAGGCGTTGAGCAGATAGATGCGCTGCTCGGTCTCGCCGCGCTTGCGCGCGTCCTCGGTGTGCATGTTGATGCAAAAGGCGCAGCCATTGATTTGGGAGGCGCGGATCTTGACGATCTCGATCAACGATTTCTCCAGGCCCGTCGACTGGATCTGGGTCTCCAACGCGTTCAGGGCCTTGATCGTGTCGGGCGCGGCCTGGAAGAAATTCATGCGGGGCTTCATGGTCGTTCTCCTTGGTTTGGTCAGTGGGCTCCGCCCGCCGAAACGTGGCCGGGCTTCTTCAGGAAGAGGGACGCGATCAACGCGACGATCAGCGCCGCGCCGAGCAGATAGAAGGTGTCGCTGAAGGCGAGGATGAAGGCCTGCTTCTGCACGATATGGCCGATTGCGACATAGGCGCGGTGCGCCGCATCGGTGCGGTCGACGACGCCGTGATTGACGAAGTACTGGGTCAGTTGTTCCAGCCGCGTGCGGGTCGCCTGCTCGAACACTGACACGGACTGCATCAGTACGTTGGAGTGATATTGCTCGCGCTTGGTCAGCACGGTCTGCAACAACGCGATGCCGACGGCGCCGCCGAGATTGCGCATCATGTTGAACAGGCCGGAGGCCGAGCCTGCATTCTCCGGCTCGATGCCTGATGTTGCAACTGCCGACAGCGGCGTCAGGACCAGTGCCTGGCCGATCGCGCGGACAACATTGGGCCACAAGAGCTGGTCGGCGGCGTAGTCGCTGGTCATGTAGATGTTCATGAAGTTGGAGGCTGCAAACAGAGCGAAGCCGACTCCGATCACGATCCGCGCATCGAAGCGCTGCATCAGGCGCGGCACCAGCGGAATGAAGAGAAGCTGCGGCAGTCCGGTCCAGGCCAGCACCATGCCGATCTGTTCGGCATTGTAGCCCTGAATGCGTGACAGGTATTGCGGCAGAATGAACACGGAACCGTAGAGCGCTATGCCGAGCAGGAAGTTCGCGAGGATGCCGAAGCCGAAATTGCGGCGAGCCAGCAGGCGCAGGTTGAGCAGCGGCTTCTCAACGCTCAGCTCGATGATCAGGAACGCGGTCAGTGCAACGGCGGCAATGACGGACAGCTTGACGATGAAGGGCGAGCCGAACCAATCGTCCTTGTTGCCTTCCTCCAGCACGGTCTGAAGCGCGGAGAGACCTATCGCCATGGTGATGATGCCGGCCCAGTCGCCGTCGCGCAGCAGAGCCAGCTTCATCGGCTTGGGTTCCAGCGCATACCAGAGCATGCCGAGCATGATCGCGCCGGGCACGAGATTGACGTAGAAGATGTACTGCCAGCCGAGATTCTCGGTGAGATAGCCGCCGATGGTCGGGCCGATTGCCGGCGCAAACGTCGCCGACAGCGCAAACAGCGCAAGGCCCACCGGCTGTTTTCCGCGCGGCAGCAGTGTGATGATGAGCGTGAAGGCGAGCGGAATCAGCACGCCGCCGGTGAAGCCTTGGACTGCGCGCAGCGCGATCATCTGCGGCAGGTCCTGCGCCAGCGCGCAGGCGGCCGAGAGGATCAGGAACAGGACCGCGTTGGTCAGGAGATAGACGCGAACCGAAAACACTTGCGCAAGCCATCCCGAAAGCGGGATCACCACGATCTCCGCGATCAGGTAAGAGGTGGAGATCCAGCCGCCATCGTCGATGCCGGCGCCGATCGCACCCTGGATGTCGGCGAGCGAGGCGTTGACGATCTGGATGTTCAGCACCGCCATGAAGGCGCCGAGCGTTGCGCCGATCACGGCGATCCAGGTTTTTGCGGAGACCGCGGGCGTGGTGGGCGCAGCCGGAGCTGGAATGGTTGCGGCGGATGTGGCGTTGAGGGCGGGTTGGAGCGTGCTCATGGAAGCCTCGTCTCGATGGTAGAGACAGGATGCATTAGGCGAATGATTTCGATAATCGCGGAAGTTTTGGAAGGATCGTCCGGCGGAGCTTGATAATCGGGCGAAGTGGCGGCCTCATCCGCCGTTCGCGCGCGCCGCGCTGTCGGCGACGCGCTTGCCGATGTCACGCTCGGCCAGCACGGCCTGCTTGGTGTTGACGGTCGGAACCGCCGACATGCCAGGGCGTAACAGGCCGCTCAGGCTGTGGTCGTCGAGCACGATCTTCACCGGCACGCGCTGCACGATCTTGGTGAAGTTGCCGGTGGCGTTGTCCGGCGGCAGCAGCGCGAATTCAAGCCCGCTCGCCGGCGACAGGCTGTCGACATGGCCGTGCAGCGTCTGATTGCGGAAACTGTCAATGCGCATTTCCACCGGCTGGCCGGCGCGCACATGGGTGAGCTGTGTCTCCTTGAAGTTGGCGACGATATAGACCGCATCGAGCGGGACCACCGCCATCAATTGCGTTCCGGCCTGCACGAGCTGGCCGACGCGCAGCGAACGGGCACCGACCGTGCCGTCCACCGGCGCGGTGATCTCGGTGTAGGAAAGATTGAGCGAGGCCTGCTCCGCGATCGCGCGTGCGCGCTCGAGCTGCGCGACGGCCCTGGCGCGCTCGGTGGTGAGCACGTCGACCTTGCGCTGCGCGGCCATCAGGCCCGATTTTGCGTGCTGCAATTGCGCGTCGCTGGCGCGGAGCGCGGCGTCGGTCTGCTGTGCGCGCTGGATCGTGCCGGAGCCCGACTTCATCAGCTCGTCGTAGCGCGCACGCTCCTCCTGCGCGAATTTCAGGTTGGCCTCGGCCGCGGCGACGTCGGCGGTGCTCTGTTCGATGATCGGCTGCTGCAGCGCGATCTGCGCATCGAGATTGCGGACCGACGCTTCGCCGCCGGCAACGTCGGCGCGGGCCTGGTCGAGCGCCGCCCTGAAATCGCGGTCGTCGATCCGCGCCAGCACCTGACCCGCTTTGACCTTCTCATTATCGCCGACCAGCACCTGGGCGATGTAGCCGGAGACCTTTGGCGCGATGATCGTGGAGTCCGCCTTCACATAGGCGTCATCGGTGGATTCGAGATAGCGCCCGGTCGTCAGGTAGTCGTAGCCAAAATCGGTCGCCGCGGCGACGCTCAGCCCCAGTGCGAGTGCGATGGCCACCCGCTTGATCGCCTGCCGCGACGGGCGCAGGCCGATTTTTGTAGTGGGTTCAGTGACATAAGTAGCGTTCGACATGGCGCTCTCCGGGATCTCCAGGCGTCCCCGTCCGAAAGGACGCTGCTCGTGACGGTAAGATGCGCTGTCCTGCCCGTTGTGATAATCCCAGAAGAACTGGAAGCATTATCCAGCGACAGCGGATAATCGGAGCCTCGATCATGGATCGCTTCACCAGCCTCACGGCCTTCGTCCGGGTGGTCGAAAATGGCGGATTCTCCGCCGCCGCCCGCCGCCTCAACATGTCGACGACCATGGTGAGCAATCACGTCCAGGCGCTGGAGGACCGGCTCGGCGTGCGCCTCCTCAACCGCACGACGCGGAAGGTGAGCCTGACCGAAATCGGCCAGGCCTATTACGACCGCTCGACGCAGATCCTCGCCGACCTCGAACAGGCCGACGACATCGCTGGCGCGCTGCAATCGACACCGCGCGGCACGCTGCGCATCCATATCGCCACCCACATGGTACCGTTCGTCGCGCCGGTGGTGGCCGAATTCCTGTCCGCTTATCCGGAGGTGAAGGTCGACTTGCGCATGGGCGAGAGCAACGTCGATCTGGTCGCTGAGGGGTTCGACCTTGCGCTCCGAATGACATCGCCGCCGGATTCGAGCCTGATCGTGCGAAGCCTTGCGACCTGGCGGCACGTGCTGTGCTGCTCACACGCCTATATCGAGGCGCGCGGGCGCGTGCAGCAGCTCGAGGAGCTTGCCGAGCATAATTGCGTGCGCCATCTGAACTATCCCTTCGAGGAGTGGCGCTTCCTCGATCGCAAGGGAAACCCTGCATCGGTCCGCGTATCCGGAACTCTCATGACCAACAGCGGTGAGGCCTTGCGCACCGTCGCGCTGCAAGGCGCCGGCGTTTGCCTTGCGGCGGGGTTTTTGGTGCACGACGATCTCGAAGCCGGACGCCTGGTCCGCCTGCTGCCGGAATATCGTCCGGTCGAGCTGTCGATGAATGCGGTCTATCCGCATCGCCATCATCTGTCGGCGAAGGTGCGGACCTTCATCGACATGCTCGTGCACCACAGCGCCGAGCAGCAGAAGCTGATCAATCCCTACGCCTGACGCGAGGGATCATGATGCCGGTTCCCCTGCTCGGGTTTGGCCGTTAGACTGGTGACGCCATGTACGTTACCGCCACCGAGAGCCGGGTTCTTGCGCGCATCTTCGGGCTGCTGTCCGAGGACATGGGGGAGCGAGACGTCCGTGAAGCGGTCGGACATCACCTGCTCGAATTGCTGCAGGCGGATTACTACGCGTCTTTCGTCTGGGAGGACGCGACGAAGACGTTCGGCAAGGCCGTATTCCTGCACATGGATCCGAAGAACCTCGCGAACTACGACGCCTATTACCAGTACCACGATCCCATCACCTTCAAGCTCCAGGCACGCCGTGAAGCGACGCTGGTGACGCAAGTCATGCCGCAGCGCGATCTGATGCGGACGGAGTTCTTCAATGACTTCCTCGCACGCGACGGGCTGCATTGGGGCGTCAACGCCTACAGCTTTGTCGGCGATCGCAACATCGGCGATGTCAGGATCTGGCGCTGCCGCCAGCGCGACAATTTCGACGCGCATGCGCTGGAATTGCTGCGGCTGATCGAGCCGGCATTCACCGGAGCGCTCGTCCGTGCAAACGGCGACGCCGCGGTGGCCGGTGTCTCACCGGTTCTCAAGCTCTCGGTCCGCGAGTTCGAGATCGCGCGCATGATCGCGGATGATCTCAGCGACAAGGAGATCGCGCACCGCCTTCAGGTCGAGGTATCGACGGTGCGCACCTATCTGAAGCGCATTTTCGACAAGCTCGGAGTACGCCGCCGCAGCGGCGTCGCCGGTCTATTGTCGAGGCACTAAAGCGCGATGAGGTTTAGGATGAATCGTCATCGCGCTTTAGGTTGTTGTTTGAGCATGATCTTTTCGGAAAACCGCTTCACACTTTTCCGGATCATGCTTTAGTGCGTGGGCGCCGGCAGGCGTCCAAACACCTTGTCCATTGCCATTCCAATCGCGAGCAGTCGGCGGTCGCTTCCGGCGGGTCCATCGAGCTCGAGACCGACAGGGAGCTTGCTCGACGCGCCCAGCGCGACCGGGATCTGGATGCCGGGGACACCGGCATTGCTGCCGGGGTCGGTGTTCTGGATGAATAGCAGGAAATTCGGCAGGCTGCTGGAATCGGGATTTGCGGCAAGCGCGACCTTCGGCGTGGTCGGAAACGCGATGGCATCGAGCTTGTTCTTGGCGAACGTGTCGCGATAGAGCGCCTGAAGCGACGGACGAGCCGTTTTGATCGCCGCGTCGTAGACCGGCTTGCCGTCGACGACGGTGTTGTCGGGACCGGGCAATTTGTGCGGGATCACCAGGCCATCGTAGGTGCCTTTTACATCGGGACTTGCAATGTCTTTGGCCAGCGCTTCGATGGTGATGCCGGTGCCGGTGTGCTTGAGATAGGCGACCATGTCGTCATTGGCCTCATAGATGGCCACGGGAAAACTCACTTTGCCGTTGAGCTCGGCGAGCTCTGGCATCTCGACATCGACCACGGTGACACCTTGGGATCTGAGCTTGTCGATCGCCGCCTTGAAGGCGCCATCCGTATCGCCGTCGAGATTGGCCTGCATGGTCTTCGCAACGCCGATGCGCACCTGCTTCAGATCGGCGGGGACGATCGCACTGCCGCCGGCGATGATGCGGTCGAGCGCCGCGACGTCCGTCATTGTTGCCGCCATCGGGCCCGCGGTGTCGCGGGTGTGGGAGATCGGCGCGATGCCGCCTTGCGGATAGCGGCCGACGGTCGGTCGCAGCGATGCGCAGCCATTGAGCGCGCAGGGGATTCGAACTGATCCGCCGGTATCGGTGCCAAGGCCTGCGGTCACGATCCGCGCGCCGATCGCGGCGGCCGTTCCGGACGACGAGCCGCCGGCGATCTTGCTGGTGTCATAGGCGTTGCGGACGCCGGGCTCGGCGCCGGTCTTGAAGCCCGCATTGTATCCGGAGATGCCGAAGGCCAGCTCGTGCATGTTGGTCTTGCCGATGATGATGGCGCCGGCTGCGCGCAACTTCGCCGCGACGGGAGCATCGCTCTTCGGAACGAAGCCCTTCAGCGCCGGCGTTCCCGCGCTGGTGGGCAGCCCGGCGACCTCGATATTGTCCTTGATCACGACGGGCACGCCGCCCAACGGCTGGCACGGGCGCTTCCTGCGCCGCGCATCGAAGGCCTCGGCAGCCTTCATGGCGCCGGCCTCGTCCAGCGTGATGAAGGCGTTGAGATTGGGATTGGCCTTGGCGCGGGCCAACGTTGCCGATGTCAGCGCCTTGCTCGTGACCTTGCCTGCGCAGATGTCGGCCGCGGCCCGGGTCATCGTCAGCTGGTCGAGGTCGATCGCCTGTTGCGCGAGCGCGGGCGCCGGCAGCGCGGCGGCAAACAGGATGAGGCTTGCGATAGCTGAATTCAGCGAAACAGTTCTACGTTCCATGAGGCTCCCCCGTCGGCGAAGGCGACCGCGGGAGCTTACCTCAGGCGGAGGACGGTGCCTGTCCTCATTTTCGTGGACGCGGAGCCTCCTCAGGCTGCCTGGGCAGCTGCCGGCCGCGCCAGCAAGGATACGACCTCGGCCTTGACCTTCGTGATCGCGGCATCCTTCACCGGCCCGTAGCCGCGGATGTCCATCGGCGCCTTGGCGATGGTCACGAGATCAGGCAGATGCGCGGTGTCGAGCCGGCCGAGCATCATGTCAATCAATCCCTCGTACCAGGTGATCAGCTCGCGCTCTGCGCGCCGCTCGGAGGTATACCCGAACGGATCAAAAGGCGTGCCGCGCAATCCTTTCAGGCGCGCGAGCAGCGAAAGTGGCATCTGGATCCACTGCCCGAAGGCGCGCTTGCGCGGCCGGCCGCGCGCGTCGCGCTTTGAGGGGAGGAAGGGCGGCGCCAGATGATAGTTGACCCTGAAATCGCCGTCGAACTCGCGCTTCAGCGTATCGAGAAAGCCGGTCTGCATATGCAGGCGTGCCACCTCGTATTCGTCCTTGTAGGCCATCAGCTTGAACAGGGAGCGCGCGACCGCATCGGTCAGCGCCTCGCTACCGAATTTACTCTCGGCGCTGCGCACCTTCGCGACCATCGCCCGAAAGCGCGCCGCATAGGCTGCGTCCTGATATGCAGCCAGGAATTCGGCACGACGGTCGATGATTTGATCGAGCGTCTCGGCGACGGGAGAGCCCTCCGGCTTGGGGAGAGAATCCGGATCGGCCGCGGCGATCCGGCCCCAGGCCAAAGCCTGCTTGTTGCGCTCGACCGCGACGCCGTTGAGCTCGATCGCGCGGAGCAAAGCCTGAAGCGAGACCGGCACGAGGCCGCGCTGCCAGGCAAAGCCGAGCATGATGATGTTGGCGTAGACGGCATCGCCGAGCAGGTGTTCGGCCAGTGCGTTTGCGTCGATTGTATCGAGATTGCCGTCACCGACGACCCGGCGGATCGCGCGCAGGCGGGCGGGCGAGGCGAGATCGGCGTCGCGGAAGCGCACGACGTCGCCGGTCGGCATCTCCGCCGTGTTGATCGCGGCACGCGTGCCGCGGTGGTAGGTGCCGGAGGCTTTAGGCGAAGAGCTGACGACGAGATCGCAGCCGATCAGCGCATCTGCTGCGCCCTGATCGATGCGCACCTGATGCAGCGCCTCCGGGCTCGCGGCAAGACGGATGTAGCTCAGCACGGGTCCGAATTTCTGCGCAAAGCCGGTAAAATCCAGCACCGAGACGCCGTGGCGTTCGAGATGCGCGGCCATGCCGATCAGCGCGCCGACGGTGATCACGCCGGTGCCGCCGACGCCGGTCACCAGGAGATCGTAGGGTCGGTCGAGCGACGCGGGCGCGGGCAGGGGGAGCGAGGCGGCGCGACCCACGGCATCGACGTCGCTCGCCGTCCTCTTCCGTCGCGTGGCGCCTTCGACCGTCACGAAACTCGGGCAGAAGCCGTTGAGGCAGGAAAAGTCCTTGTTGCAGGCCGACAGGTTGATCTGGCGCTTGCGGCCGAACGGCGTTTCCTTCGGCTCGACGCTCAGGCAGTTGGACTCGACCGAGCAGTCGCCGCAACCTTCGCAGACGAGATCGTTGATGTAGGCAAAGCGCTTCGGATCTCCCATCTGACCGCGCTTGCGCCGGCGGCGCTTCTCGGTGGCACAGGTCTGCTGATAGATCAGCACGGAGACCCCAGGGACTCCGCGCAACTCGCGTTGCACGGCGTCCATCTCCTCGCGCGGATGGATGCTTACGCCACCAGGCAGATCCGCGGGCGAGAACTGCGCGGGATTGTCCGACACCAGCGCGATGCGCGAAACGCCCTCGGCGCGAACGCTGTGCGCGATCGCGTGCACGCTGACGGGGCCGTCGACCGGCTGGCCGCCCGTCATCGCCACCGCGTCGTTGAACAGGATCTTGTAGGTGATGTTGGCCTTCGCGGCGATCGCCTGCCGGATCGCCATCGAGCCCGAGTGGTAATAGGTGCCTTCTCCGAGATTCTGGAACACGTGCTTGTGGCCGGTGAATCTTGACGACGCAGCCCAGTTCACGCCTTCGCCGCCCATCTGGATCAGCGACGAGGTCTCGCGGTCCATCCAGCTCGCCATGAAATGGCAGCCGATACCGGCAAGCGCCTTGGAGCCTTCGGGGACTTTGGTTGACGTGTTGTGTGGGCAGCCTGAGCAGAAATAGGGCGTGCGCGTCGCGCCGCTGACGGTGATCACGCGCTCAGCCTCCGGCGACAGCGCGGCCGCACGCGCGGCGAGGTTCAACCCCGGAAACATCGGGTCGAGCCGTCGTGCCAAGACGCCTGCGAGCGCGCGGGGCGACAATTCCCCGATCCAGGAGATCAGCCGCGTCCCTTGTTCGTCATGCTTGCCGACCATGCGCTCCGGCTTTGCGCCGGGAAAGTCGTAAAAATACTCCTTGAACTGGCTCTCGATGATGCCGCGCTTTTCCTCGACCACCAGGATCTCGCGCTTGCCCTTCACGAACTCCATCGCGTCGTGCAGCGCCAGCGGCCAGACCATGCCGACCTTGTAGATGTCGATGCCGATGCTGCGGCAGGCCGCTTCATCAAGGCCCATCAGCCGCAGTGCCTCCATCAGGTCGAGATGCGCCTTGCCGGTGGTGACGATGCCATAGGTCGCGTGCGGGATGTCGTAGATGTGCCGGTCGATCGGGCTGGCCTTGGCGAAGGCGTAGACCGCATGCTTCTTCGCCTCCAGCCGTTCCTCGATCTGCGGACCCGGCAGATCCGGCCAGCGATAGTGCAGGCCGCCCGGCGGCGGCGTGAAGTCGGGCGTACGGAAGTCGCGCGGCGGACGCAATGCGACGGAGGCGCCTGATTCCACGATCTCCGAGATCGCCTTGAAGCCGACCCACATGCCGGAGAAGCGGCTCAGTGCGTAGCCATATTCGCCGAACTCCAGATACTCGCTGACGCTTGCCGGATGCAGCGTCGGCATGAACCAGCTCATGAAGGCGACGTCGGACTGGTGCGGCATCGAGGAGGAGACGCAGCCATGGTCGTCGCCAGCGATCACGAGCACGCCGCCATGCGGCGAGGAGCCGTAGGCGTTGCCGTGCTTGAGCGCATCGCCGGAGCGGTCGACGCCGGGGCCCTTGCCGTACCAGAGCCCGAACACACCCTGCACCTCGCGGTCGGCTTGCGTCTCGACCTGCTGGGAGCCGAGCACGGCGGTCGCAGCGAGATCTTCGTTCACCGCGGGCAGAAACTCGATGCGATCTCTGGTCAGGCGATCCTTGATACGCCACAGCTCGAGGTCGACGCCGCCGAGCGGCGAGCCGCGATAGCCGGAGATGAAGCCAGCGGTGCTCAGCCCCGCGGCGCGATCGCGCCGGGCCTGGTCAAGCGCGATGCGGACGATCGCTTGCGTGCCCGTGAGGAAGACCCTGCCATCCTCGCGCTCGTAGCGGTCGGAGAGCTCGTAAGCATCGAGTGATGAAATGGCGTCCATGGTGGACCTCGCGCGGCGTCCCTGCCGGATAGGCGAAAGGTTAGTCCCTGATGGCTGGTAGGTCTTACCTATCCATCCCGAATGGAGGCGATATTTGGTACATTTTTGCGATATTACCTTCGGTGTGGTAGAATTATCCGGATTGAGGTGCTTCCATGATCGAAGAACAGGACGCGCGGATTCTCGCTCATCTCCAGAAGGATGGTCGCGCCACCAACCAGCAGCTTGCCGAGGAGGTCGGCATGTCGACCTCGGCATGCTGGCGCCGGGTGCGCGCGCTGGAGGAGACCGGAATCATCCAGGGCTATGCGGCGCTGGTCGCGCGCGAGCGGGCAGGGTTTGCAATGTCCGCGGTCCTCCATGTCTCGCTGGAGCGGCATGATGCAAAATTCGTCGACGAGTTCGTCTCGCGCGTAACGAAACGTCGCGAGGTGCTGGAGTGCTTTGCGACCACGGGCGATGCCGACTATCACCTGCGCGTCGTGGTGCAGGACATGGCGGCCTACAACAAATTTCTCGATGAATTCATGTTCCGGATTCCCGGCATCCGCTACGTCCGAAGCAACGTGATCCTGAAGGAGATCAAGACGGGCGTGGCGCTGCCGTTTTGATATGCGGTGTCGTCGGGTCGTAGGGTGGGCAAAGGCGCTCTTGCGCCGTGCCCACCATCTCTCCACGATTGCGAAAAGTGGTGGGCACGCTTCGCTTTGCCCACCCTACGATATCTATTCCGCGGCCACGCGCGGCTGTGTCTTCCACGCGCCGGCGGCCGGCCGCTTCAGCCCGAGATTGTCCCGCAGCGTCTTGCCGCGATAATCCTTCTGGAACAGCCCGCGCCGCTGTAGCTCCGGCACGACGTGGCGGACGAAGTCGGCATAGGAGCCCGGAACGTAGGTCGCAGCGATGACAAAGCCGTCGCAACCTCGCTCGATGAACATCTCCTCGAATCTGTCGGCGATCTCCTTCGGTCCGCCGACCATTGCATCCTGTACTCCGCCGCGTCCGGAGAAGGTGACGAAATCACGCGCGGTCGGATTGCTCTTGCCCGACAGCTTCAGTACGCCGTCGCGGATGCCGAGGATGCCCTGCATGCTCTTCAGCTCGTCGGTCGTGAGCGGCTCATCGAGTCCCTTCGAGGCGAAATCATAGTTGAGGGCTTCGGCGAGCAGCGACAGCGCGTCGATCTGGAGCGGCAGCGTGTTGATCAGCGCCATCCTGTCTTCCGCTTCCGTCTTGGTCGCGGCGCAGACCGGCGTGGTCAGGTTGCAGAGGAACATCGCATCGGGGTCGCGTCCGGCCTTGGCAGCCTCATTGCGCACGGCGGCGTAGCCCTCCTTGGCGCCCGCAAGATTTCGCGCAGCAGTGAAGACCACTTCGCCCCAGCGTCCCGCAAAGCGCTGCCCGCGGCCGGAGGCGCCGGCCTGGATGATGACGGGATGGCCCTGGTCCGAGCGCGGCACGGTGAACGGCCCGCGCGATTTGTAGAATGACCCCTTGTGATCGAGACGCTTCACTTTGCTCGGATCAGCGAAGCGGCCGCTCGTCTTGTCCACGATCAGCGCGCCGTCTTCCCAGGTGTCCCAATGGCCAAGCACGACCTCCATGAATTCGTCGGCGCGGTCGTAGCGAGCGTCATGTTCGGGATGGGAGTCCCTGCCCATGTTGAGCGCCTCGCCGTCATTGAGCGAGGTGACGACGTTCCAGCCCGCGCGCCCACCCGACATCAGGTCGAGGGTGGCAAAGCGGCGCGCGACGTCGAACGGCTCGTAATACGTAGTCGAGCAGGTCGCGCCGAGCCCGAGCCTGTCGGTGACCATGCCCATGGTGGTCAGCACGATCAGTGGATCCATCTTGACGCAGCGGATGCCATATTCGACGGTGTGCGCGTGATCGTTGCCGTAGCGGTCTGGCATCGCCAGGCGGTCGTCGAAGAACGCCATGTGGAACTTGCCGACTTCGAGAATGCGCGCGATCTCCTGGTAGTAGTCCGCCGACATCGAATCATCGCGCGAGTCCGGATGCCGCCACGAGCTCGGCAGATTGGTGCAGTTCTGCGCCTGAAGGAAGCCGACCAGTACCATCTGCCGCGTCATGCCGCTTCTCTCCGTTTTTCGTCAGGCGAGGTCGAGCTCGGTGTCGAGCTTGTAGCCGCGCGCCAGCGCGCGCAGCTTCTCCCAGGTCGCGTCCTCGACCGCGATGCCGTCGCGCAATCGCTCGATTTCCCGCAGATGCTCGACCTCGCCGGGATAGAACACCCCGCGGCTTCCTTCCGACGGCGGCGTCGACTTCAGGTAACGCGCGAACTCGGCGACCTCGCGCTTGAAATCCTTCAGGGGGCGGAACGCGGCGACGTTGAACACCGCCATGAAGCATCCGTCATTGTGACGGCCGGTCGGCTCGACACCGAAGCCGAGACCGGTGAGCAGGCCGCACAGCACCTCGACCATGGCCGCGAGGCCACTGCCCTTGTAGCCCTCGGTGCAGCCGAGCGGCAGCAGTGCGCCGCCCTTGCGATATTGCGTGGGGTCGGTGGTGTGCCGCCCTTCGGCATCGATGATCCACCCCAACGGAATCTCTTCGCCGCGCGCGACCGCCAGCTGGATTTTGCCCGCGGCGACCGCCGAGGTCGCCATGTCCAGATAAAACGGGGCCTCGAGATCGGACGGCACCGCGATTGCGATCGGGTTGGTGCCGAGCCGTGCCTCGCGGCCGCCGAACGGCGCCACATGTTTTGGCGAGCGGCCGGAATCCGCCGTCGCAATTCCGATCATGCCTTCGCGCATCGCCATCAGCGGATATGCCGCGAGCCGGCCGACATGGCTCTGCCGGAACACGGTGCAGGCGGCGACGCTTGCGGTCTTCGCCTTCGCGATCGTCAGCATCATCGCCTTGGCGTTGACGTGGAAACCGAAGCCCCAATGGCCGTCGATGACCGTCGTGGTTGGCGATTCCTGCACGATCGTCCATTGAGCACCGGGCACGATGTGGCCGGCCTTGATGCGGTCGATATAGGTCGGGATCGCGATCACGCCGTGGGAGTCATGGCCGGCGAGATTGGCGTTGACGCAGCCGGTCGCAACCGCATCGGCTTCCTCGACGGATGCGCCCGCAGCCCGAAGCAGCGCGGCACTGACGCGCGTGAGGCGGTCGGCCTTGACGATCGGCATGGCGTTCCCTCGATGCCCGCCCGTTGGCGGGCTGGATTGTTGAGGGCCATCGTCTCAAAGCGCAGGCGTGATATCAATCTCCCGTAAACCAAATCAGGGCTGCATATTGGTAAAGGAGCCGTGCGCGGATGCCGCTGCTGGCGCGAAAAGCCGCGTCCACCGTAGTTCTGCGAACAGTTTTGCACCACTCGTTCGCAGCCCATTCACTTTGATTGCGGGTTTGCAGGGCGCAATAACGACCACTTAGGCGGTCGTCGCCGATAAAGTCGCGGGAAAAAACGGCAGGAATGCCCGGGAGTTGAGACCTTGCAGACGACCCTCGCGCGCACATTTGCAGCGTTGAGTGCCATCAACGAAGCCATCCTGTATGCGAAATCGCCGGACGAGCTGTACCAGAAGGTCTGCGACGCCGGGTTTTCGAGCGGGGACTTTTTGGCGGTCTCGGTGTTCCTGGTCGAGCCGGATGGCCGGCGGCTGCGCTTCGCGGCTGGCTGCGGCGAGGATGTTCCCCGGCTGCGGTCCATCAATATCACCATCGAGGAAGGCACGCCGGAAGGATCAGGCGTCGGCGGTGAGGCGTTCCGCACGCAGCGGCTGTGCATCAGCAACGATTTCCTGAACGATCCGCGTTCGCTGGCATGGCGCGAAGGCGCCATCAAGGCCGGCGTCGGTGCGGCCGCGGCCCTGCCGCTGATAAGCAATGGGAAGAGCGTCGGCGTACTGTTCGCCACGCGCACCGAGGCCGGATCGCTCGACGAGCAGATGGTCTCTCTGTTCACGCGCATGTCGTCCAACATCTCCTATGCGCTCGAAAATCTCGAGCGCGAAACGGCCCGCGTCCGCGGCGAAAAGGCGATGCGGCGGCTGAACCGCATGTTCAGCGCCATCAGCGCGACCAACGAAGCTATTTTGCGCGCCAAGACCGAGCTCGAGCTGTATCAGCTCGTCTGCGACGCCTCCGTGCACAGCGCCAAGTCGATTGCAACCATCGTCCTGCTCCGCGAGCCGAATTCACACTGGTTGAAGCCGGTGGCGGGAACGGGCGAAAATCTCGACCTCGTCACCCAGGCGCGCTACTCGATCGATCCGGACAATCGGTTCGGCCGCGGCATTTCCGGCCAGGTGTTCCGCACGCAGGAGCCGATCGTCGAGGACGACCTCGCCAGTCGCACCAAGGGAACGCCCTGGGAGCAGGTCAACGTCGATACCGGCGTCGCGGCGTGCGTGGCCGCGCCGCTGATCAAGTGCGGCGACGGCGTCGGCGTGCTGCTGTTCTTCATCAGCCGGTCCTGGGCAAAGGACCAGGAGATCGTCGGCTTGCTGCTGCGCATGGCGGAGAACGTCTCCTTCGCGCTCGACAACTTCGCGCGCGACGAGGAGAAGGCACGGATCGCCGCCGAGGAGGAGCGGCTGGCGCGGATGTATGCCGCGCTCAGCGCCACCAATGAGGCGATTCTGCGCGCGCGATCGCGCGCCGAACTGTTCGATCTGGTCTGCGAGGCCACGGTACAAAGTGCAAAATTCGCATCGACCACGATCTTTGTGGCCGATCTTGAGGCCGAATTGCTCCGTGTCGCGTCGAGCTACGGGCCGCATGCGGAAGACTTGCGCAACTACACGTTCTCCCTCACCGACGCGGTGCCGGAGGGACGAGGGTTGACCGGAACCGCCTTCCGGACTCGCCAGACCTATATCAGCAACGACCTACTGGCCGACGAGCGCATCAAGCCATGGCACGAAAGCGCGCGTCGCGCCGGCATACATTCTTCAGCGGCCTTGCCGCTGTTCAACGGCAGTCGGGTCGAAGGTGTCTTCCTCTTCAATGCCGTGGAGCGCGACACATTCACTCCGGAGTTCGTCGAGTTGCTCCGGCGGTTGCAGGCCAACGTCGCCTTTGCGCTCGAGAACTTCGATCGCGCGGAGGAGAAGGCGCGGGCCGACAGGCAGCGCGACAGGCTGAGCGGCATGTTCCAGGCGCTTTGCGCGACCAACGAAGCCATCATGCGCGCCAAGACGCGCGAGGAGCTGTTCGAGGTGGCCTGCCAGGCCGCCGTCCTCGGGGGGATGTTCGCCTCGACCACCATCGGTCTCATGGATGCCAAGCATGAAGTTCTCCGAGTCGTCGCGGCCAAGGGGCGCAAGCACGAGAGGATGCTCGGTCGCACCTGCGTCATCTCCGCCGATCATCCCGAAGGAAGAGGCCTGATCGGCACGTCGGTGCGGACCCGACGACCCTGCGTGATGAACGACTATCTGAACGATCCGCGCTCCGAGCATTGGCGCACCAAGGCGAACGAGGACGGCACCCACGCGGCAGCGAGCTTCCCGCTGCTGCGCGCGGGTCGGGAGCCGATCGGCATCCTGCTGTTCCTTGCGCCCGAGGAAGGCACCTTTACGCCCGACCTCGTGGAGTTGCTGGAGCGGCTCGCGGAAAACGTCTCCTTCGCACTCGACAATTTCGACCGCGCCGAAGAGAAGGCTCGTACGGAGGAGCAGAAGGAGCGCCTGACGCTCATGTTCGCGGCGCTGAGCGCGACCAATGAAGCGATCATGCGGGCGAAGTCCCGTGCCGAATTGTACGAGCTGGTGTGCCAAGCGGCGGTGCTCGGCGGCAAGTTCACCTCGACGACCATCGCGCTTGCCAGTCCCGACAGCGACCAGCTCGAGATTGTGGCTACTGCCGGCCCATCCTCCGAGACGACGCGGAACGTCAGGCTGTCCATCGACCCCGCGCGTCCCGAAGGGCGTGGCATGAGTGGTACGGCGTTCCGCACCCGGCAGCCCTGCATCAGCAACGACTATCTGAACGACAACCGGGTCGCCGCGTTCCATGCCATCGTTCGCAACGACCGGGCGCGGTCGGGCGCCGCATTCCCGCTGATCGCACACGATCAGGCCGTTGGCGTCATGATTTACATGTCAACCGAGCACGCGGCGTTCACCGGCGAGTTCGTCGAGCTGCTCCAGCGCCTCGCCGACAACGTCTCCTTCGCGATGGAGAATTTCGACCGTGCCGACGAGAAGAACAAGGCCGACGAGCGCATCGAATATCTGGCGTCCCATGACAGCCTGACCAACCTGCCGAATCGCGAGACGTTCAACGCCCTCTTACGTGCGGCTATCGACACGGCGCAGCGTCACGACCACCGCTTTGCCCTGTTGTTCATCGACCTGGACCGGTTCAAGGTCATCAACGACTCGCTCGGCCATGAAGCTGGCGACTTGCTCCTGCTCGAGGTCGCCGCTCGGCTGCGCCGCGCGCTGCGGACGAGCGACGTGATGGCGCGGCTCGGCGGCGACGAATTCGTGGTCATTCTCGACCAATGCGGTGAGATCGATGACGTGCAGCGCATCGCAACCGGGCTCCTGACGGCACTCGCGCAGCCGATGGAGCTTGCCGGTCACGAGTGCCACACCACGGCCTCGATCGGCATCGCGATGTATCCGGCCAACGGCGCCGACGCGCAGACGCTGACCAAGAATGCGGACATGGCGATGTACCTCGCCAAGGAAGACGGCAAGAACGGCTACCGCTTCTTCTCCAAGGAGGTGAAGACGCAGTCGATCGAGCGGCTGTCGCTGGAAAGCGCGCTGCGGCGGGCGCTGGAGCGCGAGCAGTTCGCGCTGAACTACCAGCCCAAGGTGGACATGGAGACCGGCCAGATCACCGGCGTCGAGGCGCTGCTCCGTTGGACGCATCCCGAGCTCGGCAGCATATCGCCGGCGCAGTTCATCCCGCTCGCCGAGGAGACCGGCCTGATCGTTCCGATCGGCCGTTGGGTGCTGAAGGAGGCCTGTGCGCAGGCCATGGCCTGGCAGCGCCGCGGCCTCTTGCCGCTGTCGATGGCGGTCAACCTGTCGCCGCGGCAGTTCGCCGACGAGCACCTGTTGCAAGATGTCGACGAGGCGCTCGCGGCGAGCGGCATGTCGCCCGTGCTGCTCCAGCTCGAAGTCACCGAGAGCATGATGATGCGCAACGTCGGGCGCGCGTTGAAGGTGCTCGACGCCATCCAGAGCCGCGGTATTCGCCTCGCGATCGACGACTTCGGCACCGGCTATTCGTCGATGTCGCTGATGAAGCATTTTCCGATCGACACCATCAAGATCGACCGCTCCTTCGTGCGCGATCTGTCGCATGACAGCGAGGACCAGGCGATCGCGCAGGCGATCATCAGCATGGGCAAGGCGCTCGGCATGACGGTGGTCGCCGAGGGCGTCGAGAATGCCGAGCAGGAGACGTTCCTGCGAACTCATGGCTGCGACGAGATGCAGGGTTTCCTGATCGCCAAGCCGCTGCCGGCGCGGCAGATGGCCGAGCTGTTGCGACCTATGGCGCCACCACTCCAGCCCGAGCAGGACGCAGGCAGCGAGGCGGAGACCACGTCACGGCTGAAACGCGCTGTCGTCTGACGGCAGCGGGTGCAACTCGCGAGTGGCGTGATCGTCACCCTCGGACTTGCTTGGAAAATCCTGTGGCCCCGTCAGAGACGTCTGCTCGACGAACAGTGCAAGGATCGTGCGCGCGCCTTCGGCGAAGCTCGCGCTTTCGTTCAAGCCAAGCTCGCAACACAACGCGCTGCTCATCGGCTCATGGTCGTCGAACACCGCCATGGCGGGCCCCCACCACCACGCCGGCGCGGGCGAGCGCTCGTGCTCGGGCACGGCGTGCCAGCGGGCGAACTCGTCCATCACGCGCTCGAACTCCAGGCGTTGAGCCTGATGCATTGCTTCGGTGCTCCCTGTGCCGCGCCTGAAAACAGGCCGATCAGTTAAGGACACGGTGACGACCTTGACGCGGTGAGAAAATCCGCTCGCACAAATCTTCGCGAGCCATTCAAGCCGACCTCATCGTCGGCCACGGGCAACTGGCGACTGGGCGTTTTGCCGGCGCCGACCGCGTTGCTATGTTCTAGCCGTCAAGGCTCCCGCCCGGCAAGGCGCGGGGTCCACGGATGCCTGACGCCAGTCTAGCAGAAGCTTCGCCGTGCCGCCACGCTAGCGATTGAATGGCCGGTTTCGGCTGAACAGGAGATAGAGCGCACGCGGATTGGTGGTCAGATAGCGCCAGAACAAGCGCCGCGGTTCCAGCATCGTGCGCCAGACCCATTCCAGCCCGATCGTCTGCATCCATTTCGGCGCGCGGCTGCGGCTGCCGGACAGGAAATTGAACAGGCCGCCAGCGGTCTTGATCACACCGACATTGCCGAGATGGGGCGTGTATTCCTCGACGAAAAGCTGCTCGAAGGGCACGCCGAGCGCGACCCAGAGATAATCGGGTGCCAGCGCGTTGATCTCGTCGACCTTGGCCCGCAGCGCGTCGCCGCGGAGATAGCCATGGCTGCGTCCGACGATCTTCAGGTTCGGGTACATCTTCCGAATCCGAGCGACCGCAGCGGCGTTCTCGTCCTCGCTGGCGCCCAGCATGTAGAAGGTCCGGCCGGCAGCTTCGGCTTTGCGGGCGACGACATGGAAGAGATCGGTCGTCGCGACGCGTTCGGGAAGCGGGAACCATGATTGCAGCCTGGAGGCCGCTACCAGCGGTTGGCCGTCGGCATTGATCAGGTCGGCCGAGCGGAACAGGCGGTCGGTTTGCGGCTCGGTCGAGCAGCGCGCCAGCACTTCGCCGTTGGCGGAGGTGAGATAGAGCGGGCGGCCGATGCGATGACGCGGGTCGGTCGCCTCGATCATGAAATCGGCAGTCGCTTCCAGGTCGAGCGCGGCCATGCGAAGGCCACCGACCGTGGTCCGTGGTACCTCGGCGGTCGCGGTGCGTCCGACCAGATTGACGCGGCGCTCAAGCATATTGTTTGCCTCGCTGGCGCGATTGGGTCGCGGGATTGAGCTCGTTGAGGATGACGCCGACGAGCTTGCGCTCGCCACCGCCGAGTGCGGTGAGGATGTCTTCCATGGCATCGTTGATGTCGAGATGAGTGGGCAGCACGGCCACCAGCGCGTCCGCTGCGTCGAGCAGCTTGCGGTCGGCAGCGGTCAGCGGCATTGCCGGCCCATCGAGAATGACGAGATCGCTGCCGCCTGCGGAACGTGCCTGCGCCACCGCCTTGCCGATGGCCTCGACGGCCTTGCCGGCATCGCCCCCGGCGACGGGCAGCACCGAAATGCCGTTTGCGGTCTTGATCTCGCGCGATGCCTTGTTGCCGATTGAGAGCCAGCCGAACCGGCCCGGCTCGCTCTTGCCGGGGCGGTTGAGCTTGTCGGAGAGCTCGTGGGCCCGGCGGTCGGTGTCAATCATCAGCACGCGCGTGCCGTCACGAGCGGCGGCGAGCGCAAAGTTCAGCGCAGCGACGCTGCGGTCGGCCGTAGTGCCGGCGCCGACGATTGCAATCACCGGCATGGTCTTGCCTGCCGCGTGTCGCGTCGCCACGGCGCGCATGTCGCGCATCGCGTTGATCAGCGTCGTCAGAGGAAATCCGGGACGGAGCGTCGGCCAGCCCAGCCGGGTGAGGTCGAGCGTGGTGTCGACAGCGAGGATGGCGCCGAGCGTGCGCATGACGTCGGCTTCCTGGAGGCGCGCGATCAGCGGCTTCTCGACCAGCGTCAGCGGCGGCGTCTGCGGCGTGGAGGCGTCGTCGACCGAGGCCTTGGGAGCTTCGGGAGCTGCCGTGCGCTCGCGGCGCGTCGGTTCGGGCTCCGATGCGCCGGCGGACAATTGCCTGATGGCGACGAACCAGCCCGTGGCGGCGAGCGAGCCGAACAAGAAGCCGATCATGGCGAACAGGCCCATCGTCGGCGGGAACGAGCGCCGCTGCGGCATCGTGGCCTCGCCGATCACGCGGGCCGCCGACGTATTCAGGCTTTCCTGCTCCTCCGTCTCGCGTGAGCGCTTCAGGAAGGATTGATAGACGTCGCGGCTGGCCTCGGCCTCGCGCTCGAGCTCACGCAGGCGCACCGCGGCCTGGCTGAGCTGCACGCTCTGCCGCTTCTGCGTTTCCAGCGCCCGGTTCAGCGACGCCTCATAGTCCCGCGCGCGCGTCAAATCGTTCTTGGCGGCCTGGGCGAAGCGATCGATCTCCTCGTTGATGGTGCGCTTGACATCCTCGACCTGCTTCTCGGTCTGGCGTAGCGCCGGATGCCGCGGCCCGAGCTCGGCGGCTTGCTCCGCGTATTTCTTGCGCGCTTCGGCATATTGCGCGCGCAAATTCGCGATGGTCGGCGATTGCAGGGCTTCCGGAATGGCGCCGGCATCGGTCGCAGTGCGGCGGCTCGCCTCGATCTGGTCGTAGCGCGACTGCGCGTCCAGCGTCGCCGCGCGTGCCGCGGCAAGCCGCTGGTTGCTGGCGGAAAGCTGCTGGTCGCTGATCAGCGTGTCCTGGGTGCCGACGAAATTGTTCTGCGCCTTGTAGGTCGCAAGGGCGGTCTCGGCCGTACGCAGTCGCTCGCGCAATTCCTTCAGCCGGCCGGAGAGGTCGTTGGTGGCGCGTCGCGCCGCCAACGCCTGTGAGTTGCGAGACTCCGCGAGATAGACGTTGGTCAGCGTGTTGGCGAGCATCGCCGCCTTCGCCGGATCGGTCGACCATACCTCGACGTCGACGATGAAGCTCTTCTCGGTCTTGCGGATCGTGATGTGCCGGTTCAGCGCCTCGAGGGCGCCGAGCTGAACTTCCTTCCTGGCGGCGGCGGAGGGAGCGCGGCCCTGAAGACCGATCAAGCCAAGCAGCGACGACATCAGGCTCCTGCCGTCGCCGCCGCCGAACTCGGGATCCTTATCGAGATTGGCCTGCTCGATGACCTGGAGGAGCACGCTGTTGGAGGTGATCAGGCGTGCCTGGCTCTCCACCACCATGGCCATGCCGGAGACGTCCTGCGCGCGCGGCGTCAGCTCGCGGTCGACGAGTTGCAGCTCGCGCGGATCGACATAGAGCTGGGCGGTTGCGGTGTAACGGGGCGTCAGGCTCTTGCCGACGGCGACGGCGAGGCTCGCGCCGATCAGGCCGGCGGCCGCGATCGCGGCCTTGCGCTGCCAGAGCAGATGGACGAGCTCGAGCACGTTGAAGCCGGCCGATGGCGCAGGCTGCCTGGCCTCTCGCTTCGATCGCTCTATCGGCTGGTCATAGTCGAGCATGTTCCCCAGCTTTCACTCCAACTGCCGCAGGCCGAGGGGTTACTCTTCGGGTCACGCGCTGCGCCCCTGATATAGGCGCTGAACAAACGCAACAGGGAAAATTAACCATACTCATTGAGGGACTATTCACCGAAATGGCAAACAAAGCGTTTAAGCGCGTGTGAGCGCGCGGCGCGTCGTTGTGACGCTTCCACCGCCGCCGTCCCTCCGGGGATTAACGGTTCGTTACCGCGCACGCGCTTCTGCGTGCGTGCGTCCGACGGCGCAGCGGCAAACGCATCGAGATTGGGATGCGTCAACACGAGGTTCGGATTCGCCTCCACCGCGCGCGCGACCGCATCGGTCTCAGTTGCTATCGCGAGGTCGATCGTGGCTTGCTTGTTCATTTTTTCAATCGCGCTGCGTCGCCCCAAATTACAGGGAATCCCGCACACGACCGAAGAGCAAATTTGATGCCGGTGGGGCACCGCCGGTCGCGGTGCTTACGGTTCGGTTAATGCGCATGCGCGTTAACTACGCCATCCTCCCAGGCGTGAGCCTACACCGCGTTGGATCGAGAATTGCAGTAGCATGCGCGAGGGATTTTGCAGGCGAAACACGTGAAAGCGGTTCAGCGGATGGTAACTAGCGTCGGCGCGAGGCGAAATTCGGCGTCAGGTGTGGTTGCAGTGCGTGGCATGTCGAACCAAGCCGCGACTGCCGGCGTCGGAGCGGGCGTCCATCTTGGGACGATCGTGTATCGCGATAGCAGCACTGTATCGGACTGGAGCAGGGCTTTTTCAACACATCTCGGCCATTGAGCAGCATCATGACCTTGATCCCGACCGAGCTGCCCAGGAGCAGCATCACCGATGCGGTGCGCGATCCCAGCCGGGAGATCGCCGCGAGCTCGCACGTGCTCGACCTGTCGGTCGGCATTGTGGTCTGCATACCCTGTTTCCGGCGGCCGCAGCATTTGCGGCTGACCCTTGAATCGCTGGCCAGCCAGCGCACGCCGCGCTCCTTCGCGGTCGTGATGGTCGAGAACGACACCACGCAGCGCGAGAGCGCGCCGGTCGCCGCGGAGTTCCTCGCCGCGGGAAAGCTTCAGGGCATTTGCCTCGTGGAGAAGCGTCAGGGCAATTGCCAGGCGATCAACGCCGCCTTCGAGACGGCGCAGGCGCTGTTTCCGGCAGCCGACCGCTTCTTGATGATCGACGATGACGAGATCGCCTCGCCGGACTGGCTCGAGCTGATGGTGCGCACCGCGGAGGCCACCGGCGCCGACATCGTCGGCGGTCCGGTGCTGCCGATCTTCGACGACGACACGAAACCCTGGCTCGCGCGCCATCCGGCGTTCTGCCCGGCCTATGACTATACGGGCGCGGTGCCGCAGATCTACGGCAGCGGCAACTGCCTGATCACACGTCCGGTGTTCGACCGGCTCCACAGTCCGGCCTTCGACCTCCGATTCAATTTCCTCGGCGGTGGCGACTGTGATTTCTTCACGCGATGCCGTAATGCGGGAATGAAATTCCACTGGACGGCGGAAGCCGCGATCACCGAGACAGTGCCGCATAGCCGGACGAGCTTGGGGTGGATCGCAAAACGGAGCCTGCGCATCGGAGCGATCAATTATCGTGTACAGTGCAAGGCGGCAAATACCACAATCGCCCGGGCGCGCGTGTTTGCGGCGATGCTGGGGAGGCTGCCGCTGTCGCTGGTCCGCGCGGCGCGCTTGTCGTTCACGTCCAAAGCAGTCGTCGCGATGCATCCCGTGATGGTCGCGTTGGGCTGCGCGCTCGCCGCCTTCGGCATCGAGCAGCGGCCGTATGAAGCCACGAAGATCGTCTCGTGACGCCTAGAGCATGATCCGGAAAGGCGTGCAGCGGTTTTCCGAAAACATCATGCGCAAACAATAACCTAAAGCGCGATGATGATTCATCCTGATTTCATCGCGCTTTAGATGCCAAGCCGGGCGAGAACCAGCTTCGCGAGCGATCGCGGCAACGCGGTGAGCGACCGCTGCCCGACCATGCGCATATAGTTCAGGGCATCGCCATAGCGGCGAAAGCGGACCGCCTGGGTCGCCGCATATGTGATGAGGTGGATCTCGGCCGCCTGCCGCAGGCCCGGCCGGCTCTCCGGCGCGAGCTTACTGAGGATCAACTGGTCGGCAAAGACGCGCTCCACCGCCGGAAAGAAGTCGCCGGGCGAGCGCGCGGCTGCATTCATGGTGTTCGCAGTGTGGAGGCGATAGTCGAGGAGCAGCGCGGGCACGAACTGGAAGTCGCCGATCGCGGCCAGGCGGCACCAGCAATGCCAATCCTCGCACAAGCTGAGCCGCTCGTCGAAACCGCCGGCCGTCCGGAACGCGTCAGTGCGCACCAGCGTGATGCCGCCATTGACGATGAAGTTGCCGCGCGCGAGCCGCGCGAGAACGTCGCCTGACGGCTTGCTGCGCCCTTGCAGGAGGCCGCGCCGGCCGATCGGCCGGCCATCACTGTCGATCAGATCGTAGTCGCCATAGACGAGAACGGCGGCGGGCGCGGCCATCGCTGCCGCGACCAGCGTGGCCACCGCGCCTGCGCGCAGACGATCGTCGGCGTCGAGGAACAGCAGCCAATCTCCGCGCGCCGTGCGTGCACCGAGATTTCGCGCCGCCGAGACGCCCGGAAGCTCGTTCGCGATCGGGTGCAGCCGGCTGTCGCGGATGGACCGGACGATCGCCACGGTGTCGTCGCTCGAGCCGTCGTCGATGACGATGACTTCGCCGACACTTTTGCTTTGCGCCAGCGCGCTCCCGATCGCCTCACCGATGTAGGCGGCAGCGTTCTTGGCGGGGATGATAACGGAGACGAATCCGGCCGAACGCGCTTCCACGTGCTCCCCGGCGGTCGACAGCGTGCCCGGCGGTGGATCGAGGATGGCGCCGACCGTGATCAATTGACGCCTCGTCCTCTGGAGCTGGCTTTAATGGTTCGTTAATCAGGCCGCATATCGGGCCTGGCGCCGCATGATGGCGGCTCGGTTCGCCTTCGATGATAGCCAGATAAGCGTCAAAGCTTTGCAGCAAACAGCGGTCGGGGGCGCCTTTTGCATATTAGCGTTAAACCCACCGTATCCGGCGAGCCTGCTGATTGGCCAAAGGTGAGGACGGGTCGGCTTCCGCACGTCTCAGATCAGGACAGGCGCCGCTCTGCAAGGAAAGCCCAACGGTATCAGCTTAACGATAAGCAGCGACGTAACTTGTCGTTGGCGACAAAACGTTCTTCATCTGGAAACATTCAGTAATCGTATGCCCAGGGCGGATGGCATTTCTCAGCATCGAGCAACTAGACGGTCGGGTGACCAGCGCGTCCGGAATCGCAATCGATTTCGTGCGCGACTGGAGGCAGGCCGCATCGCGCCTGGGTGCGGGCCATCGCACGGCATTCCAGCATGGTGACTGGCTGGCCGCCTGGTACGACGCATTCCGAGGCCTCTCTCCGCTGATCGCGGTCATGTCGGATGCCGGGACCGGCAACGACATTGCGCTGGTGCCGATGATCAGCCGCAGCAAGGGCGGCGTGCGCATCGTCGAGTTCGCCGATCTCGGCGTGTCCGACAACAACGCGCCGATCCTGGCGCTCGACGCCGCATGCGACGCGGCCGGCGCGCGCGCCATCGGCGATGCGCTGGTCAATGGCTTGCGCGCATTGCCGGATCGCTTCGATCTGCTGCGCCTGCAGAAGATGCCGGCCTATGTGGGCGGCAAACCGAACCCGCTGGTGTCGCTCGGCCGCGTCGGATCCTGTTCGCTCAATGGCAATCTGGTGCTGACGGGCGATGATTATTCGGACTACCGCACCGCGATCAAGCGCATGCAGCTGCCGCGCTGCTGGCGCGTCTTCAGCCGTCATGCCGGCGCGCGTTTCGAGATTGCGACCGAGGTCGATCATGCGCTGATGTTGCTCGATGCGATGGACATCCAGCAGCAGCAGCGCATGAAGCAGCTCGGGCTCAAATTCGTCCTCGGCGACGAGAGCCACGCGAAATTCTATCGCGAGGTGGTCCGGAAGGGCGTTGCGGAAGGCTATGCGATCGTCTCGGCGCTGGTGTGCGACGAGGGCATCATCGCGACGTCGCTGGGCCTGAGATACGGCGCGAGCTATTATCTGCTGCGCATCAGCAATGCCGGCAAGCCCTGGTCGGCCTGCTCGCCGGGCCTGCTCGTGACCGAACGCACGATGGCGGCCTTGCATGGAGAGGGCGTGCGCCGCTTCGATCTCAGCATCGGCAATCACGACTACAAGCGCCGTTTCGGCGCCGTGCGGCTTCCGCTGACCGACGTCAGCGTCGCGCTGTCCTGGCGCGGCGTGCCTTATGTGCTGCGCGATCACGCAGCCCAGGGCCTGCGGCGCCATCCGCGGCTCGCCGCTCTTGCGAACCGCGCGATGGGCAAGGCCTAGCACGCGCAGGAGCGCGTCACTGTCCCGTGCATTCGGCGCAGTGCAGCCGGCCGCGCGAGGCGCGGAACAGGCTGCGGCAATACCAGCGCCGCGCCAGCATCTGGACAGGCTTGCGGATCATCTGCGCCATCAGGAGAATTTCGAAGGCCATGCGTTGCTCCTGCACGCTGAGGTGGGGCGGCATCCGCAAAAGAGAATGCCGCCCCGAACGCATCAGCCATGCAGCTTGTTCGCGGTCTCCGCGATCACGCGTCCTTGATAGCGCGCGCCGGCAAGCTCGTTGGCGCTGGGCTGGCGGCTGCCGTCACCGCCGGTGATCGTGGTGGCGCCGTAGGGCGCGCCGCCCGTCACTTCGTCCAGCTTCATCTGGCCGGCGAAACCGTAGTTCAGGCCGACCACCACCATGCCGAAATGCAGGAGGTTGGTGATGATCGAGAACAGCGTGGTCTCCTGGCCGCCATGCTGGGTCGCGGTCGAGGAGAAGGCGCCGCCGACCTTGCCGTGCAGCGCGCCCTTGGCCCAGAGGCCGCCGGCCTGGTCCAGGAAGTTCGCCATCTGCGAGGACATCCGGCCGAAGCGGGTGCCGGTGCCGACGATGATCGCGTCATAGTTCGCGAGGTCCTCGACCTTGGCGACCGGAGCGGCCTGGTCGACCTTGTAATAGGAGGCCTTGGCGACCTCGGCCGGCACGAGTTCGGGTACGCGTTTGATATCGACAGTCGCGCCTGTCTCGCGCGCGCCTTCGGCAACGGCGTTCGCCATCGCTTCGATGTGGCCGTAGGCGGAATAATAGAGAACGAGAACTTTAGCCATTGGTGGTCTCCGTTGTGAGTGAGGTTGAAAAAATGCATGCCCGGGCAAAAGCGCGAAGCGCGTCTTCGCGCCACGAGTCTCGGGCATCCACGTACTTGTTTTCTGTGCAGAGAGCCGTGGATGGCCGGGATAAGCCCGGCCATGACGGCATTCGTCGTTATGCCGCGTCGACCAGCACGAGCTCTGAGTCTTCGAGCGCCGTGATCTTCAAGTTGGACTCATCGCGGATCGCGGCACCGTCGCGGGCATTGACGCGCACGCCATTGACCTCGACAGCGCCGGCGGCCGGCACGAGATAGAGGTGACGCGACGTCTGCGGTTCGTATTCCGCGCTCTCGCCGGCCTTCAGCGTGGTCGCGAGCACCCGCGCATTGGCGCGGATCGGCAGCGCGCCCTTGTCGGCCTGAAAGCCGCTGGCGATGGTGACGAGCTTGCCGTTTCGGTTCGCTTTCGGAAACGGTTTTGAACCCCAGGTTGGCTGGCCGCCGCGTCCGACCGGCTCGATCCAGATCTGGAATATCTTGGTCTTGGTCGCCTCGAGATTGTACTCGGAGTGGCGGATGCCGCTTCCCGCGCTCATCACCTGCACGTCGCCGGCTTCAGTGCGGCCCTTGTTGCCGAGGCTGTCCTGATGGGTGATCGCGCCCTCGCGCACATAGGTGATGATTTCCATGTTGGCGTGGGGGTGGGCGGGAAAGCCGGTGTTCGGAGCGATCTCGTCATCGTTCCACACGCGCAGCGCGCCGTGTCCCATGTTGTCCGGATCGTAGTGGCTGGCAAAGGAGAAATGATGCTTGGCCTTGAGCCAGCCGTGGTCGGCGCTGCCGAGCTTTGCGAAAGGTCTGAGTTCGATCATGTGCGTGATTCCTGGCTTGAATAGTCTGCGTCCGGATCAGGCGTTGAAGCCGCCGTCGACGTTGAGCACGGTGCCGGTGACGAAGGAGGCTTCCGGGCTCGCCAGGAAGACGACGCCGGCGGCGACTTCCTCCGGCCGGCCGAAGCGCTGGAGCGCGTGCTTCTTGCGCTGGGTCTCGGCGAACTCGCCGCCATCCTTCGGATTCATGTCGGTGTCGATCGAGCCGGGCTGCACCACGTTGACGGTGATGCCGCGCGGACCGAGATCGCGGGCTGCACCCTTGGTGTAGCCAACCACCGCGGCCTTCGTCGCGACGTAGTCGGCAAGTCCCGGGAACGAGGCGTGGTCGGCAAGCATCGAGCCGATCGTGACGATGCGGCCGCCTTCGCCCATCAACTGCGAGGCTGTGCGGATCGCCGCGATCACGCCATGCACGTTGACGGCATCGAGGCGCGCCAGTGCGGCGGTGTCGGCCTTGGGATCGTCGATGGCGCCGCCGGCGGCGACACCGGCATTGTTGACGAGGATGTCGAGACGGCCGAATTCATTCGCGACGTCGTTGACGAGCTTTTCGACCTCAGTCACCGAGGCCTGGTCGGCCTTGAAGGCGCGGGCCTTCACGCCCTTGGTCTTCAGTTCGGCGACCACGGCTTCGGCCTTGTCGGGCGACGCGACGTAGCTGATGGCGACGTCGGCACCTTCATCGGCGAGAGCGCGGGCGGAGGCCGCGCCGATGCCGCGTGAGCCGCCGGTGACGAGAGCAACCTTTCCTGAAAGCTTCTTGGTCATTGGATTTCTCCATTCCCTGAATGTCTGATGCCCCCTTTGATATGCCTCCATCTGTGGTATAGAAATAGAAACTGTCGAAACGCATTGTTTCCATAAACGTCACTTACAGGCTGGCACCCATGGCAAAACTCCCGGATTTCGAGGCGCTCGCAATCTTCGCAAAAGTCGTGGAATTACGGTCGTTTGCGGCCGCCGCCGGCGAGCTTGCGATGTCGAAGGCGACGGTCTCCAAGGCGGTGACGCGGCTCGAGGAGCGACTCGGCGCCCGGCTGTTCAACCGTACCTCGCGGCGGCTCGCGCTGACCGACGCCGGCCACAAGCTCGCCGATCGGGCGACGCGGCTGCTGGCCGATGGCGAGGCGGCGGAGAACGAGGCGCTGGCGCAATCGGTCGCGCCGCGCGGGCTGGTGCGGCTCGCTGTGCCCATGACCTTCGGCGTGAAGGCGGTCGCGCCGCTCTTGCCGGAGTTCTTCCAAACCTATCCGGAGGTCTCGGTCGATCTGCACTTGAGCGACGCCACAGTCGATCTGATCGGCGAAGGCTTTGACGCGGCATTGCGCATCGCGCGGCTGCCCGATTCCTCGCTGATCGCGCGGCGGCTCTTCACCATGCCGCGCTACACGGTTGCGGCGCCGTCGTACCTCAAGCGCCACGGCCGGCCGACGCATCCGATGCATCTCGCCGAGCACAGATGCTTCAGCTACGCCTATCTCTCCACGCCAAACATCTGGCACTACACCAACAGTGCCGGCGAGCAGGCGAGCGTGCGCCCAGCGGGGCAGTTGCGCGTCAACAATGGCGAGGCCGTGATGCCGGCGCTGCTCGCAGGTCTCGGCATTGCCGATCTTCCAGAGTTCATCGTCGGTGAGGCCATCACATCCGGCGAGGTAGAGGTGATCCTGAAAGACTGGAAGCAGGCCGAAGGCGCCGTGCATCTCGTCACCCCACCCGGCGGCCCGCGCCCTGCGCGCGTCGAGGTGCTGGCCGAGTTTCTCGCGGCGAAATTGCCGGGCACATGCAGGCGCGGAGCTGCGAAGAAAGCTATCAAGGCGAAGTAGGTTTCGTAGGGTGGACAAAGCGAAGCGTGCCCACCACTTTTGGTGAGAAGATCTCAGATGGGCAAAGTGTTCTTCTTAACTGTTCTCGTTGATCGTTCGAGCGCATTGCTGGTCGATCAGATTGATCGCTGCTGATTGGGGCGGCGACATGCGAGATATCGAGGGCAATTCGGCGAATAAGAGTGGTGGGCACGCTTCGCTTTGCCCACCCTACGGCACCTCAAAACTTGGCTCCGTCACTGGCGATCACACGCAGGTCCGGCTTCAGCGTTTCTTCCAACTGCGCCTTCAGCTAGCTTGTAGGGTGGGCAAAGCGAAGCGTGCCCACCACTTTCGCTGAGAAGATCGCAAGTGCCCCAGTATCGTCGAGCAACCGGCAAAGTTTTCTTCTTCACCGTTGTTCTTGCTGATCGTTCGAGCACATTGTTGGTAGATCAGATTGATCGATTGAGGCAGGCCTACCGAACCGTTCAGCGGCGCCGTCCATTCGAAACCGTGGCGATCTGCATCCTGCCTGACCATCTGCACGCCATTTGGGACCTCCCAGAGGAGGATGCCGACTTCTCGTCCTGATGGAATTTGGTCAAGGGCAGCTTTTCGCGAGGCCTGGATTCACGGCCGAGTTCGACAAGCAAAATTGCCAAGCGCGAAAAAGGCATCTGGCAGCGTCGCTATTGGGAACATGCGATTCGCGATGACACGGATCTCGAGCGTCACATCGATTATATCCATTTCAATCCAGTGAAACATGGCCATGTGTCTCGCGTCAGCGATTGGTCTTACAGCAGCTTCCACCGTTACGTTGAGTGCGGCGTCCTTGCAGCGGATTGGGGAGGGGACATGCGGGATATCACGGGGCAATTCGGCGAATAAGAGTGGTGGGCACGCTTCGCTTTGCTCACCCTACGGCACCTCAAAACTTGGCTCCGTCGCTGGCGATCACACGCAGGTTCGGCTTCAGCGTTTCTTCCAACTGCGCCTTCAGTTCATGCACGCGCGGATCGCTCGAGCGCGCGGCACAGGCTGAATATTGATTGACTGATAGTACCAGCGCGCGCCGCGCCTCCGGCGTTCGCGTCAAATCCGGCTTCGCTAGCCGGAGCACAATGGCGGCGAGATTGACCAGCATCTCGTCCAGCGCAATATCGATCGTGCCAATCTCGTTCATCCCGCGAATTCAATCACGCGCGGCGGGATCCGTTCCTGCACTTTGAGATGCAGGGATAACAGTTCGCAAATGTTGCCATCGCTTGGCACCAAATGCACAGATACGGCCGCAGGCGGGAAACGGCGCGAGGGAGATCGGCTACATGATGTCGAGATGTATATCTGGGCGGGCAAGATGCGCCGGAGTTTTCGCAGTTCGTTGCGGCCGACAGCGCGCGGCTGATCGCGGCGGTCAAGAAGATCGGCAGGGTGGAATAGGTTCCATCGCTGCTTTCACATTTTGTTGTTGGTCCAGAACCTTCGCGCGCCTCATTGATTGAGGAGCGTTTGAGAGAAAATGAGAAGGATCGGGACATGCGAACAGGGCCGATAGCGCTCGGAGTGGTGCTCGCGATCGGCGGCACGGTCGCCGCGAGCGCCGTATCAGCCGAGGAATATCGCGGCACCATGGAACAACAGATGGCCTGCACGCCGGATGTCTGGCGCCTGTGCAGTGATCAGATTCCTGACGTCAATCGCATCGTCGCCTGCCTGCGGCAGAACACGCCGCAGCTTTCGAGCGGATGCCGGGCCGTCTTCGAAACCAACAACCAGGCGCAGCCGCCGCAAGTGCTGCCGCGCGGCCGGGCCGCACCGCCGCGCTACAACAATATGCCGCCGCCTCCTGCGGCGCCCCCGCCGCGGCCTTATTACGATGACGACTACTAGCGTGTCTGGCGATTAACGCGCTTTAAGGTCTATGCTCGCAGACGTCGACCCATTCGGCGCTGACCAGCTCGGCCATCCGGTCGGGCGCGATGCGCACCGCGCTATGGGTTGAGCCCGCGGCCGGCACCACGATATCGAATGCCTTCAGCGACACGTCGCAATAGATCGGTAGCGGCGCCTTCAGCCCGAACGGGCAGACACCGCCGACTTCGTGGCCGGTGATGTCGGCGACCTCTTCGAGCCCCAGCATCTTCGGCTTGCCGCCGAACTGCGCCTTCACCTTTTTGTTGTCCATGCGCGAGGTGCCGCTTGCGACGATCAGGACGACGCGCGCGCCGATCCGCAAGGACAGCGTTTTGGCGATACGGCCGGGTTCGACGCCGTAGGCCTCGGCGGCAAGCGGCACCGTCGCCGAGCTGATCGGCGATTCGATCACGGTGATGTCTGGGGCTTTCTCGGCGAAGAAGTCGCGAACGGATTGAATGCTCATAGGCGGGCGGCAATCTCGGGCAGTTCGGAAAGTGAGCGGACGCGGTGATCCGGCGCAAGGCCCAGCTCGTCCATCTGGGTCCGGATCGCCTTGAACATCGTCAGCGGTGCCATGAGATCGCTTTCGACGCAAGCCAGTGCCATGGCTTCCGGTGTCACGCGCTCGATCCAGGCGACGTTCAGTCCGAACGCCTTGGCGCCGGCGACATCCCACGGGTTCGAGGAGATGAACAACACTTCGTCGGGACGCGTACCGAGCACCTCGCCGATCAACGTATAGGCCTGCGGGCTCGGCTTGAAGACCTTCTTCGCGTCGACGCTGATCGTGGCATCGAGCAGCTTGTCGAGACCGGAGTTGTGCACGAGCGCGTCGAGCATGTCCGGGCTGCCGTTGGAGAGGATGGCGAGTTTTCGCGGCTTCAAGGCCGCGAGCGTGGCGGCCGCATCTGAATAGAGGTCGAGATGCAGGTATTTCTCGATCACGCGCTCGAACGCCTCGCGCTCGTAAGCGAGCCCGAGCACGCGCAGCGTATAGGCAAGCGAGTCGCGCGTGACTGCGGCAAAATCCTGGTAGCGCTGCATCAGCGAGCGCAACCAGGTGTATTCGAGCTGCTTGATCCGCCAGACTTGCGTGATGATCTCGCCGTAGCCCGGAAACGCATCCTCGGTGACGTCAGCCACCGACTGGACGTCGTAGAGCGTTCCGTAGGCGTCGAAGACGACGGCTTTGATCGTCACGTTGACCCCTTGGCTAGATCCCCAACAACTTTCTCGCGTTCGCTTTCAACACTTTCGGCCGGATCTCGTCGCGGATGTCGATCTTGGCGAAGTCGGCCAGCCACCGGTCCGGTGTGATCACCGGCCAGTCCGAGCCGAACAGCATCTTATCCTGCAGGATCGAGTTGATATAGCGCACCAGGATCGGCGGGAAGTATTTCGGCGACCAGCCGGACAGGTCGATATAGACGTTGGGCTTGTGGGTCGCGACCGACAGCGCCTCCTCCTGCCAGGGGAAGGAAGGGTGGGCGAGGATGATCTTGAGGTCGGGGAAATCCGCCGCCACGTCATCCATGTACATCGGGTTGGAATATTTCAGCCGCATCCCCATGCCGCCGGGCATGCCGGAGCCGACGCCGGTCTGGCCGGTGTGGAACAGCGCGATCGCGCCGCCATTGTTGATCTCTTCGTAGAGCGGGTAGGCCATGCGGTCGTTGGCGTAGAAACCCTGCATGGTCGGGTGGAATTTGAAGCCGCGGACGCCGTATTCCTCGATCAGCTTGCGCGCCTCGCGCACACCAAGCTTGCCCTTGTGCGGGTCGATCGAGACGAACGGGATCAGCACGTCGAGATGCTCGGAGGCAGCCTCGAGCATCTCGTAATTGTTGTAGCGGCGGAAGCCGGTCTCGCGCTCGGCATCGACCGGGAAGATCACGGCGGCGATGTTCTTCGAGCGGTAGTAGGCCGCGGTCTCCGGAACGGTCGGCGGATGCTTGTTCGGCGACTTGAAGTATTCCGCCATCTGCGCCTGGAAATCGTCATAGCCGTCGTCGGGATGACAGCCGCAGGGCTCCTCAGCGTGGGTGTGGATGTCGATCGCGACGACGTCGTCGATGTTGGGCAACTTCAGCTTGGGCATTGGTTTCCTCCGGACGGGTTGCCAAATTGATTATATGATATAACGAATTTGGCAAGGCGTCGCAGGAAGCAGAGATTGGGACCGATCCGGCCATTTTCTACTTTGCATGGGGTTGTTTTCAAGAATTAGCTGGGCCGGAACGGGGCAGTTAACATTGACATCACCTGCCGCCATGCCTTAAGAACCGCCGCATCCCGGGCGGTCGGTCCGCCGGCGGGAAAGATCGCATTTTGCCACATTCGCGCGTGCCGAAACGGTAGTGCCGAACACGGCCTTTCGAACGTTCAGGATTCTGCCATGAAGGTCCGTAACTCGCTGAAATCGCTGCGCGGTCGCCACCGCGCCAACCGCCTGGTCCGCCGCAAGGGCCGGGTCTATGTGATCAACAAGGTGCAGCGCCGCTTCAAGGCTCGTCAGGGCTGAGTTCCCTGCCGAGGGCCTGCGCGCCCCCGCAAGACCACGGTCTCACACGACTTTGACGCCGTCCTTGCTATGCAAGGGCGGCTTTGCGCGTTTACACTTTCACCATGGCAGTGAGATTCTTGTCCGCGCATCCGCTCCGTCTGGCCGCCCTGCTGGCCGCGCTGACGGTCGTCGCCCCCGTCGCCCCCGCTTTCGCGCAGGATGATCCCTCAAGCCCGCCTGCAAAGCAGAAGAAGCTTCCCGAGGCGCCGGCCAAGCTGCCCAAGGTCGACCGCACCAAGAACCTCGATTTCCTGTTTGGCGCGCTGAAGGCGGCGCCCGATGATATCAGCGCCAAGCATGTCGAGGCGCGGATCTGGGCGATCTGGCTCCAGACCCCCAGCGATACGGCAGCACTGCTGATGACGCGGGCCAAGGCTGCCGTGGATGCGCAGAAGGTCGACGTTGCGATCAAGCTGCTGGATGCGGTCATCAAGCTCCGCCCCGACTATGTCGAGGCCTGGAACCGGCGCGCCACGCTCTACTACATGCAGAACGACTATGGCCGGTCGCTCGCCGACATTCGCGAGGTGCTGGTCCGGGAGCCGCGCCATTTCGGCGCCCTCGCAGGCCTCGGCATGATCATGCAGGAGATCGGTGACGAGAAGCGTGCGCTGGATGCCTACCGCAAGGCGCTCGCCATCAA